>CAZRCE010000011.1:0-23455 GCA_964598465.1 uncultured Clostridia bacterium
TTCAATTTATTTTGCGGGGTCGTATTCCTTATCAGAGCGTTCGGGCAGAGGATACAGGAACTCGGAAGCCGTATTCGTTTCTTCGTCCGCAATATGCGTTTCCGTAAAGCTTTTTCCGTCCTCGGTAATCTGCTTGTCGTTCACGAGGAAATAGGAATATACCACGCCTTTACCTGCCGCGCCGGTATCGTCCCAGGTAACGTCGCACCAATACCACTTGCCGTCGTCGAGCTTAACCAAGTTCCAGGCGTGCCTTTCGGGTTCGGACGAGTCGTCAACCCCGTCCACCGCGTTGCCCGTTACCATGATATTTTCCACGCCGTTGTAGTTTAAAAGTATCTGGAACGCGCGGGCGTAAGCCTCGCAAACGCCGCCCTTTTCGGCGAATACTCCGATAATACTATGCGCCCAATCGGCTGTTTCGGGCGTATTTTCGTCGGCGAAAGCGTAGTCAATCGTATTTATTATTTCGTCGTGATAGACCTTGGCTTTGGAGTACGCGTCGCCGCCCGAAATCATCATCGAATATTCGTTGACTTTGTTATATACGAGGTCGTTCGCCTCCATACGCGCGTTTCCGTCCGCATATTCGTCGGATACGATAACGTAAAGCGAACCGCCATTTTCTTCGTAAACGACGGAATTAGATATCCAGTAATAAAGCGGGTTATCGTCCCTGTAAGTTTTCCATACGGCAATCGCCCTTTCGCCCGTTAAACCCAATTCCCCGAAGCTTATCGCAGGCAAGGATAAATAAGTATTACCGTTCGCCGTAAGGCTTCCCGTAGGCGCGGTTTTATCGACGTGGAAATTCCGAACCGCCGCGTCAATCTTTTTATAAAGCTCAGCCGCGTTCTCGTCGTTATCCAGAAAATACGAATAGCCGTAAGTGGAATTATATCTGTCGAGCACGCTCGTATCTTCGCCGTCGCAGAACGGCTCGCCGCAGTTCTTGCACTCGCCGTTTTCGTAAATATGACCCGCCGCGGTAAGCTCGCGCGTTTCTTTTTCGCCGCAGTTTTCGCAGAGCCTTTCCTGCGTGTATTCTAGGCAGGTTTTCACCTTATCCGTCCATTCGCCGAATTCGTGGGGCTTTGCGACGTTGTTTTTATTTTCTTCCGTTCCGCACGCCGAACACGAGCGCGTCTGCCGCGTTTCGCCGCATTCGTCAGTGACGTATTCCCATTCGCTGAAATCGTGACCCGTAGGCATTGCGGTCATAGTTACCGTAGCGCCGCAATCCGAGCACTCCCTCGCAAGAACGTGCGCCTTGCAGTTGTTTACGTAATCCACCCACTCGCCGAAAGTATGACCCTTGGGCGCGAGGTTTTGCGTAACCTTTTCGCCGCATTTAACGCAAATTCCCTCGCGTGCGTGCGCCGTACAGGTATTTACCGTTTCCGTCCAGCTTTCGCAGGAATGCGAGCACCCGGCGGCTTCGGAAGAACCGTCGCCCGAGCTGCACGCGGTAAACGCCGCCGCGCCGACCGCGCAGGCGCAAATTATAAGAAAGAGAGGAAGTTTTTTAATCTTCATCTTAAACCCCGATATAATTAATATAAAACATTATATCACACGACGCTTAATTTTGCAACTGATTGATAAGGTCGTCTAGAACGGCGAAATAATCCGCAAAAGTTTTTTCGCAGACTTCGGCGTTCTTAATAACCACGCCCTCCGTAACCAGCCCGCAAAGAGAAAACGCCATAGCCACCCTGTGGTCGCCGAAGGTTTCCACCTCGCCGCCGTGCACTGCGCCGGGGTAAATTTTAACGCCGTCCTCCCTCTCCTCGACCTTGACGCCGAGCGCGGCGAGGTTTTTCACGATAGCGTTTATTCTGTCGCATTCCTGCCCGCGAATATGCGCAACTTTACATATCTCGGTAGGATTTTTAAGATAGGGCGCGACCGCCGCGAGCGTTAAAGCCTGGTCGGAAAACGCGGACGCATCCACCTTTCCGCCGTCGAAATCCTTAATGAGCTTTATGAATTTATAATCGCCCTGCATAGTGTGCGGCATTACGCCGTTCACCTTTATATCCGCGCCGAGAAGCCGCGCCGCCGCGTAGAAATAGCACGCCGCAGAAACGTCGGGTTCTATATCGTATTTCTTCGCCGAATACTTGCCTTCCACGGTATATACGCCGCCGTTTTCCTTAACGGTTACGCCGAACGACCACATCATATCGAGCGTCATATTGACGTAATCCAGCCCGTGCGAGCCGACGGTTTTTATTACGAAAGGCTTGGGCGAGAGCACCGCCGACATAAGCAGCGCCGAAAGGAACTGGCTCGATTTTTCTATATTTACCGTCACGGGCGATAGGGCGTTTTTCGTGCCCGTCAATTTAAAAGGAAAGGAATTTTCTTTTCCGTAAAATTCGAACTTCGCGCCGAGCGAGCGCAGCGCGGAAACCAACCCTTCCTGCGGGCGGGCCTTCATCTGTTCGGACGAGTCGAAATAAAATTCGCCTTCGGAAAAAGCGCAAAGCGCGGTTAAAAACCTCGCCGCAGTGCCCGACGAGCCGACGAAAACCTGCGCCTTGCTTACGGGCAGTTTTCCGCCGCAGCCGGTAACTTTAACCGTCGTGCCCTGCACCGTAACCGAAATCCCGAGCGAGCGCAGCGCGGATATGAAAGTTTCGCAATCGCCCGTAACCTGCGCGCCGTAAAGGGTGGATTCGCCCTCGGCGAGAGCCGCCATAAACAGCGCGCGCGCCGTTATGCTTTTCGAGCCGACGACGCTGACACGGGCGGAATTTTTAACCTTGCCGTACGCAGGTTTTACGCAATAATCCATAATGTCACCGTTATTTTCTTCTTCTTAAAAGGTCGCCCGCGTTCAAAACGTACGGGCAGTTGATTTTATAGTTCTCTTGCACGAGTTTGCAATCGTTCACTTGTTCACCTGACGAAGTGTACGCCCGTTCAACCGTAAAGGTTTTTAAAAAATTGTCGGTCGGGGAAAGCACTTCCAGAACATCTCCCACGGCGAACCTGCCGCGCATTTCCGCAACGCAGTATCCGTCGCCGCCGCTTATAACGTTTGCTATATAGTCGCAGTCGCCTTTGGTCTGGCTGTCGGAATAGTTTACCGTTTCGGCATTGCCGCCGAGCGTGTAAGCCGTGGTATAGTCGCGGTGCGCCGCGGTGAGAAGCTCGCGCTCCACGACCTCGGAATACCCGCCGTTCATACATCTGCGGTACGCGTTAATTACCGTGGCGAGGTAATATTCGGACTTCATTCTGCCTTCGATTTTAAAAGAAGTTACTCCCGCGTCTGCAAGCTTGGTCAGATGCGCACTCATATTCAAATCCTTGGAATTGAAAATATAAGTACCCTTTCCGTCCTCCTCGACGTCGAGCCAACCGCTGCCTTCGCCGAGGTCGTTCTTCTGAACGCGGTATTTCCAGCGGCACGCCTGAACGCACTCGCCGCGGTTACTGCTTCTGCCCGAAAGATAATCGGACAAAAGGCATCTGCCAGAATAAGATATACACATCGCGCCGTGCACGAAAGTTTCAAGCTCGATATCGGGAACGAATTCGTGGATTTCCCTGATTTCGTCAACCGACAGCTCTCGGGCGAGTATTGCGCGGGAAGCGCCCGCGTCGCGCCAGAATTTAACGGAGTATTTGTTGGTCAAATTCGCCTGTGTCGATATGTGCATTTGTAAAGACGGAGCGGCTTTCCGCGCCGCGTAAAAAACGCCGCTGTCCGAAACTATTGCAGCGTCCGCACCGACGGAATAGAGGAAAGCGAAATAATCTTCCATTTCCTTAAAGTCCGCGTTCTTGGCGAATATATTGACGGTAACGTAAACTTTCTTGCCGAGCGAGTGCGCGTAAGAAATCGCCGAGGCAAGCTCGTCCCGACCGAAATTATCGGCAAAGGAGCGCAGCGAAAAGCTTTTACCCCCTATATATGCCGCGTCCGCGCCGAAATAGAGCGCCGTTTTGAGTTTTGCGAAATTGCCCGCAGGGGCGAGAAGTTCGACTTTATTTTTCATAGTAATCACCGTCGGTTAAATTTTTACGCTGACCGCGAGCCCATCGCCTACGGGTATGACGGAAGTTATAAGCTCTTCGTCCGCAGTCACCGCGTCGAGGTATTCTCTGATATGTGTTACGAGCATTCTGCGCTTGGGCGGTACGGGCTTTTCACCGTTGACCCAACCGTACAGCAGAACGTCGTCGGCAACGAGCGCACCGCCCTTTTTTAAAAGCCGTTTCAAATAAGGAAGAAGCTTGATATACTGCACCTTGGCGCAGTCGAGAAAAATCAAATCGAATTTTCCCGTAAGAGTTTTAACGACTTCGTTCGCGTCGCCCAGAATTATTTCCGCGCGGTCGGAAAGGCTAGCAAATGCAAAGTTGTCTTTCGCCTCCGCATAAAACTTTTCGTCGCGCTCAATAGCGGTCAAGTGAGCATATTTGCATATATTTAAAAGACAGACGCCCGTAGCGCCCACGGCGCAACCGACTTCGAGTATCGTTTGGGGATTTTTCGCGGCGGCGAAAGCACACAAAAAATTGAGCGTTTCGTCCGAAGCTACGGGGACTTCCCTTTCGAACGCGCTCTTTCTTATCTTTAAAGTAAATTCGTCGAAGCGGGGCGAGTTTAACCCCGCCGTCGCGCTTTCTCTTTCCCCGCGCGAAGTATCGTTGTGCGCGTAAGTAAAATTCTTTTCTTCCATTTTAAGTTAGATTTTTATTGTTTTGTAAATCACGCGCCGATTAGAACAAGCAAGACGAGGCGCGCGAGGAAAACCCGAGGGAGTTTACAATGAAGTAAACGACCGAGAGTTGCCGCAGCGCAACGCGGTATTGCGCCGCTTATCATCGGCGCGCATTTAAAGTTCGACAATTACGGGCACTATCATCGGCGACTGTTTCGTCTTTTTGTAGAGATAATTTTTAAGGGCTTTTTTGATTACCCTTTTAAGCTCGTCCGTGCTGCCCGAAGACAGGTCGTAGCCGGAAATGGCGCGGTTTATCACTTCGCGCATTTCTTTGTTGTAATCCCTGTGGAAATCGAACACGAACCCGCGCGAATTTATAGCGGGCTCGCCCACTACTTCCCCGCCCGAAACGGCCACGGAAACGATAAACAAACCTTCTTCGGCGAGCTGTCTTCTGTCCTCTATTACGACGGAAGCCTTTTCGTCCTCTATCCCCTCGCCGTCGATAAGGCGCGAACCTGCGGGAACGTCGGCAAGCCTTCTTATCGACTTTGCCGTAACTTCCAGACAGTTGCCTATGTCGGCGATAAAGATATTGCTCTCCCTCATTCCGAGGCTTACCGCAAGCTGAGCGTGCTTTTTGAGGTGTCTGTATTCGCCGTGCACGGGAATGAAGAATTTGGGCTTTAAGAGGTTGTGCATAATCTTATGCTCCTCCTGACAGGCGTGACCCGAAACGTGGATTTTTTCCAGACTTTCGTAAACGACGTCAGCGCCGCGCTGGTAGAGCTTGTTTATTACGCCGTAAATCCCCCTTTCGTTGCCCGGTATGGGCGAAGCGGATATAATTATCGTGTCGTTTTCGCCAACGGTTACGGCGGGATTTTCGCCGTTTGCCATGCGCGTAAGCGCACTCATAGGCTCGCCCTGACTGCCCGTGGACACTATAACGAGCTCCTTATCGCGCATATTTTTTATGCGGGAAATATCGATAAGTGCGCCGTCGGGAATATTTATTTCGCCTATCTTCTCCGCCGCATCGACGACGTTTAACATACTTCTGCCGTTTAGCGCGACCTTTCTGCCGTATTTTACGGCGAGGTCGGTTATCTGTTGAAGTCTGTGAACGTTGGACGCGAAAGTCGCGATTATTATGCGCCTTTCCGAATTTTCGGCAAACAATCTGTCGAGGGTCGTGCCAACCACCGTTTCACTCATAGTGAAGCCGGAACGCTCGATATTAGTGCTCTCGCCGAGATACGCAAGCACGCCCTTCGCGCCGATATCGGCTATCGTTTTAAGGTCTATCGGTTCGCCCGCGACGGGGGTTAAATCTATCTTGAAGTCGCCGCTGTGGAAAATTACGCCCTGCGGGGTGTGTATGCACAGCGCGAGCGCGCCCGCAATAGAATGGTTTACGTTCACGAAATCGAGCTTGAAGCACCCCCACTGCAAGTGTCCGCCGGGGGCGACCGTTATCTGCTTTACTTCGTTTAGCCTGTGTTCGCGCAGTTTGTTATCCAGGAGCGCGAGCGTGAGCTTCGTTCCCGCAACGGGAACGTTGATTTCCTTTAAAAGATAGGGCACGCCGCCTATATGGTCCTCGTGACCGTGCGAAAGTATTACGCCGCGCACCTTTTTTCTGTTTTCTATTAAATACGAAAAGTCGGGAACGACCAAATCTATACCGGGGGTTTCCTCCGTGGGGAAAATAAGCCCCGCGTCGATAACTATTATATCGTCGCCGCATTCGAGCGCGGTCATATTCTTGCCTATCTCGCCTACGCCGCCCAAAAATACTATCTTTACTGCGTTCTTAACGCTCTTTGCCGCTTTATCGCGCTTCCCCGCCTTATTATTTTCGCGGGTTATCGCGCGGTCGTTTTTCTTCGGCGCGCTTTCGGAGGGCAGTTTAACCGCCTTTTTCGCCGCGCGTACGGGCGCACGCTTGGGATTTTTCTCCTCTACCCTGCGCTTTTCCGTTCTGTTTTTCTTAGCGTTCGGCGCGCCGTCCGCACCGTTTTTAGGCGCGTTTTTCTTGCGCCTGTTTCCCTTCGGTGCGCGCACGGGCTTCTGCCCGTTCTTCTCTTTTTCTTCCACTATTAAAATCCTTTAAAATTATTTTCAGCCGCTGATTATAAAAATTTATAAAAGGGGGTTTCGCTAACCCCCTTTTATCTTATCGCAAAGTAATTACTTTTTACTTACGTCCTTTACAAGACCGTCCTCGATGAGTTCGTCTATCGTTTCGTACGGGTACATCGCCGCGTAGTCGCGCTCCTGTACGTTCTGTTTGATGCCTTCGCGCTGTTCGAGCATAGCGTCGATAAGCCTTATCGCCTTCTTGACGCCGCGGGGACTCTTGATTTTGACCATCATGGGAGTACCGTGCATCGACTTGTTGTCGGAAACGTCGGCGTGGTGATATACGGAAGTTTCGAACTCGTTCGGGTCGAGAGCGAGATACAGACAGAGCGTCTTGCCCCTTATCTTAAATCTTGCAATCGTTTCCCTGCCCTTGTTGAAGCGCTCCGCGCCCCAGGCAATGTTGGAGTTTACTTTCTTGTAGGAAAGAAGCGCGTTCTTTACCGTACCGTAATAGCGTTTCTGGTCGTCCGAGCCTTGTATAATTCTCGCGATGAAGCTACGGTTATACTTCATCATGTTGGCGAAGTCAACCCCGCCCGAAATTTCGGGGATACCGTCGGGCATAACTTCTTCGTCGGTCAGATTTTCGTCGATGTCGTCAACGATTTCGTCTATTACGTCGTCCTCGTACTCCTCCTCGTCGGCTTCTTCGGCGGGTTCTTCAACGACTTCCTCGACCGCGGGTTCTTCCTCGACTATGTCGCTTACCGTTACGAGTACTTCTTCCTGATAGGGTTCTTCGTAAACGGCTTCCGTCGCCGCCGTTTCGGAAACGGCCGCCGCGACTATCGTGCCGCTTAAAAGAAGCTCTTTGATTTCTCTTATATCGTCCTCGATTTTATCGAAACGCTCGTTATAAACGCTTATGTCGTTTTCGATTTTATCGAAGCGTTCGTTGTATTCTTTCTTTATCTCGTCGGAAACGCTTTCCGTTATCCTTGCAAGTCCTTCGTCGTCGATAACGATATCGAAATCCTGGTCTTCCTGACTTTCGACGAGCTTTTCGGATACGGAGCTTGAAATTCCGTCGTAATCGATTACGGGCGCCGCGGGAATTGCGGGAAGAACGCCCGCAACGACCTTATCCGCGATATCGTCCGTATCTATATCGGGCAGGTAGTTCGAAAGTATAGCCGCAGCCTTGTCCGCAAGCACGTCCTCGTTGACGGTTGCGCTTACGCTCATCTTCTCGGAAAGCGCTTTGGCAAGCTCCTCCGTGTCCAAATCGTTGCTGCCTTCGAGTATCGCGGGAGCGAGCCTCGAAGCGACTTCGGCGCAGATAACCTCGTAATCGAGCTTATCTTCAACCGCCTTGGCAAGCGAATCGCAGCCGTCGTCGTCAACCAAAACGTCGAACTGTTCGGGTGCAATCGTGCCGACCTTCTTCGCTACGCAATCGGCAATCTCGTCGTTATCGATAGCTTCGGAAAGGTTTCTTACGACCGCGTCGGCAATCATCTTGTCGCTGAGGGAAATATTGAGTCTGGAAGAAATCGCTTCGGCAAGGGCTTCCTCGTCGATGAGATTTTCGTGTTCTTCCACGACTTGCGTTGCGGCGGGAGCAAAATCCTCCGCTCTGAGTTTTTCCGCAACCGCTTCCGCAATCCTCTCCTCGTCCACAGCAACTTCGGGCGCGTCGTAAACGGGAATGGCAATCTTGTCCGCAACCTTGCGGGAAAGTTCTTCTATATCGAGGTTGGCAACCGTCGCGTTAGTTGCAACGGGTTCGGGAAGAACGATTTGTTCGGCAACCTTGCTCGCGATATAGTCGGGCGAAATAACCTCCTGCGGGGGAAGTGCGCGCGCAAGCTTTTCCGCGAGGGAATCGGTGTCGATAGCCCCGCCCTCCGTAGGTGAAATATGGTCGCAAATCCTTTCGGCAAGGGTTTCGTAGTCGATGGAAAGGTGACCCATAAGTTTAAGTCCGAGCTTCGTCGCGACCTTCGTTGCGAGAAGGTCGTAATTTATCGTGCCGCCCGTGCCCGTGATTTCCGATACCTTTTCGGCGAGAAGGTCGTAATCGATATCCGCCGAGCCCTGATAGGGGATAATGATTTTTTCCGCCACGCGGGAGGACAGCTCGTCCGCGTCGGCAGCAGAACCGCCGCCCACGCCGCTTCTTTTAAGCTTTTCCACTTCCGCGGTAAGGTTAGAAACCATTTTCGCAAGACCGGAATACACGCTTTCTATCTGAACGGAAAGATAATTGATATCGTCCGTCTTAACGGTAGGCTCGGGCTGGGGCGCGTTTGCAAGCTTTTTAACCGCCGCCGCAGTCGCCGACCCCCCTGCTTTAAGCTCCCTGAAAGCCGCCGCCACTCTCGAATCGAAAGCCGCGGTCTGTTGCGAAAGCTTTTCGACTTTGGACACTATAAGGTCCGCTTTTGTCATTCCGATTCCGCTGTTGTTACCACTCATTTCCTCACCTCGGATTATATTGCTGCTTATCGTCTTTTTATCTTTTCGGTTATCGTCTTAATTATCAAAAGGCGCAAGCCCTGCCGCCGCATAAAGATAGGGGCGCATAAATCCCCCGCCTTTAAAGCGGCTTCGTTATTTAGTTTACACTAAAATTATAAAATTGTAAATAAGATTGAGTAAAATTTTCTTTAAAAAATCATTTTTTTTGACCCGCCACCATTTAATTGTCAATAAAAACTAAAAAATTGCATTGCCCGCGGTATATGCGCCGTTTAACGAAGTCCGGACGACGGGCAAACCGAGGCGGAAAATGCGGTTTTTCGCCTCGCTAAGAGCGCCGAAAAGACGGGGTGGAATTATTTTACTGAATTATTATGCAAAACAGTTGAATATTTCCCGCGCATATTGTATAATTATACCAAATCTCGCCGCGGCAACGGGGCGGAAAACGGAAAAAGAGTTAAAATTTTATTACGAGGTAACGATATGAGAGTTTACAATTTTTCGGCAGGTCCTTCCGCGCTTCCTATGGAAGTACTCAAACAGGCTCAGGACGAATTTCTCGACTTTGCGGGAACGGGTATGTCCGTAACCGAAATTTCGCACAGAGATAAAGCTTACGAGGTCGTCGTAAAGGAAGCCGAACAGCTGGTAAGAGAGCTTCTCGGCGTGCCCGAGGATTACGCGGTAATCTTCGTTCAGGGCGGAGCTTCCACGCAGTTTGCGGCAGTGCCCCTTAACCTTATGCACAACGGAAAAGCCGATTACGTAGTCACGGGCAATTTCGCGAAAAAGGCGTGGCAGGAAGGCAAGCTTTACGGCGAAGCGGTTAAAATCGGCGACAGCTCGGACAAAACCTACACCTACATTCCCGACGTGAACACGCTCCCCTATTCCGAAGGCGCGGATTACGTTCACATCACTTCAAATAACACTATTTTCGGTTCGCGCTTTGCGGAGCTTCCCAAGTGCGCCGCGCCCGTCGTTGCGGATATGTCGTCGGAGATTTTCTCCCGCGAAATCAACGTTTCCGACTTCGGCGTAATTTATGCGGGCGCGCAGAAAAACCTCGCGCCCGCGGGCGTTACCATAGTTATTGCGAAGCGTTCGCTTATCGCAAATCCTTTGCCCATCTGCCCCACGATGCTCAGATGGAACGTTCAGGACGAAAACGGCTCGCTGTACAACACCCCTCCCGCATTCTCCATTTATATGGCAAACCTCGTTCTCCGCAACCTCAAAGCGAAGGGCGGCGTTAAGGCGATGCAGGAAGTAAACGAATACAAGGCGGGTCTTTTGTACGACTTTATCGATAACTCCCCCCTCTTTAAAAACAACGTCGAAAAGAAATACCGTTCTATTATGAACGTGCCTTTCGTAACGGGCAGTGCGGAGCTTGACGCGAAGTTCGTCGCGGAAGCGAAAGCCGCGGGGCTGGTATCCTTGAAGGGTCACAGATTAGTCGGCGGTATGCGCGCGTCCATTTACAACGCTATGCCCGTAGAAGGCGTAAAAGCGCTTATCGACTTTATGAAGAAATTCGAAACGGAGAACAAATAATGGCTAAAATACTTAAACTGAACGCTATCAGCGCGGTTGCGGATAGTATTTTCGAAAACTACGAATACGGCGACGCCGTTGAAAATCCCGAGGGAATAATGGTGCGTTCCGCGCAGATGGCGGACTACGCCGCGGGCGAAAACCTTCTTGCTGTTGCGCGCGCAGGCGCGGGCACGAACAATATACCCGTAAGCGCGTACGCGGAAAAGGGCATAGTCGTTTTCAATACCCCCGGCGCGAACGCAAACGCGGTTAAGGAACTCGTTATTTGCGAGCTTTTCCTCGGCGGAAGAAAGATTACCGACGCTATCGACTGGGTAAAGAGCATTAAAGGCGACGAAAATCTGTCGAAAACCGTCGAAAAGGGCAAAAGCAAATTCGTGGGCGGCGAAATTTCGGGCAAGACGCTCGGCGTAATAGGTCTGGGCGCGATAGGCATTAACGTGGCGAACGCGGCGCAGGCGCTCGGAATGAACGTCGTCGGCGTTGACCCCTACCTTTCGGCTATGAACGCGCTGCTTTTAAACCCCAACGTAAAGGTCGTGCAGTCGCGCGAAGAAGTTTATAAAATCGCCGACTACGTAACGGTACACGTTCCCCTTACGCCCGACACGAAGGGTATGTTCAACGCGCAGACGATTGCGCAGATGAAGGACGGCGCGGTGCTTATCAATAACTCGCGCGGCGAGCTTGCGGACAACGCGGCGGTAATCGAAGCGCTCGCGAGCGGAAAGCTGACGAGATACATAACCGACTTCCCCGCAGACGAGCTTATCGGCGTTCCCAACGCTATCTGCGTACCCCACCTCGGCGCGAGCACGCCCGAAGCTGAGGACAACTGCGCGGTTATGGCGGCAAGACAGCTAGTTGACTATATCGAAAACGGAAATATCGTGAACAGCGTGAACTATCCCGCCGTTTCCGCACCCAAGACGGGCAAAACGAGGGTTTGCGTACTGCACAAAAACGTTGCGAATATGATAGCGAGCTTTACGGCGGCAATTTCCGCAACGGGCGTAAATATTTCGAATTTGACGGATAAATCGCGCGGAGAATACGCATACTGCATAATAGACGCCGACGGCGACGTTCCCGAAAAAACGGTTGCAAGCATAAGCGCAATCGAGGGCGTTATCCGCGTGCGCGTAATATAATTTGTAAATAATTAAGTTAGGAAAACGCAAGGGCGAATTCATTTTGCCCGTTAAGCGTTTTCGCAACCTAAGCAACCTCACGGCAAAAGCTTTGCGCAAGCAAAGGATTTTGCGTGAACGTAAACATTAACCTCCGTACATATCAACCGTAACGGAGGTTATTTTATGTCTAAAAACAAGAAGAAAGTAAGAAAGCTTACCGACGCGCAATACGTCGCCTACATCGCGAATTTAAGGGACGACCCCGCCTCTTATAACGCCGACGGAAGCAGACTTGTGCCTAACGAAGTATGTCCTCGGGACACGGAAAACGAGCAGGGCGAATAGCGCGGCGCATATGCGCGCGGCGTACCGCCGAACGGTAAAAATTCATATGCGCGGCGGGGCAGTTGCCCCGCCGCGCATATGAATACGGTTAAATCCGACGGAAAATTACAAAAAGTCCCGCCCGCCGACAAAAATCGGCGGGCGGTATTTCGGTTAAAGCAATATACAGATTACTCCGCCCTTGCCCTCGTTGATAATCCTCGTTATCGCTCGGCGCATCTTGTTGCGCGTGTCCTCGTGCATGCAGGTGACTTTTCCGCTCAGCCCCTCTTTCACCATTCCGCGAAGCGACTTGCCGAACAGGTTCGTGTCCCACATTCCCTGCGGGTCGGTTTCGAAGCCGTGCATAATTCCGTTGACCATATTTTCGCTCTGCGCCGCCGCGCCCATAATCGGGCTGACCTCGCCGCAGACGTCCACCTTTACTATATGATAGCTCGGTGCGGTTGCGCGAAGCTTTATGCCCACGCTCGAACCCTGACGGACGACCGTCGGCTTATCGAGGCTCATATCGCCGTCGTCGGGCTGGACGATGCCGTAGCCCGTAACCCGCGCACATTCGAGCGCGTCTTTAATTTTGTCGTAGTGCCTCTTGGCTTCCGAAGCCGAAGAAACGAAGCTCATAAGCGTGCATTCGTCCGAAATGTTTTCGCCCGCGATTTCGGAAAGAAGGTCGAAGAACACGCCGTCCTTTACGCTCGCTTCAACCTGCGCCCTGCCCGTAGAAAGCGACAGATTGACCTGCGTTTCCGTTTTCCAGTATTTGCAGTCGTCGAACGCCGTATCGAAAACGGCGCAGTCGCGCATAACGCAAATTTTATCCGCCGCGGTCTTTACCTTTTCCAAAAGCTCAACCACAGCTGAGCTGTCGGCGGGCATAACCCTTATCCACTCGGGAATTTTGATATCGAAGCCCGTAACGGGGAATTCGAACAACACCGCGCGAAGTACGGCGGTAAGCTCCGCCTTGCCCGCGTGTTCGCAGTTTATCGCGACGACCGCGCAATCGTACTTTTCTTCGAGGTCGTTCCTCAGCGCCCTCGCGCCCGTACTGTTGGGGTCTGCGCAGTTAAGAACTATTACGAAAGGTTTTCCTATCTTTTTAAGCTCTGCAACCGTGCGCTCCTCCGCCGCCACGTAGCCCGAGCGGGGAATATCGGAAATACTTCCGTCCGTCGTAACGCACACGCCTATCGTGGAATGCTCCTTTATAACGCGCTCCGTTCCGACCGCCGCCGCTTCCGTAAAGGGAAGCGGATTTTCGCTCCACATAGTCTGCACGAGCCTCGGCGAGCCGTTCTCGTCGAAACCCGCAGCCCCGTCCACGACGAAGCCAACGCAGTCGATGAGCCTTACGTTCGCTTCCGCGCTGTCTATTTTAACCCTTGCCGCCTTGGACGGTATAAATTTGGGTTCGGTAGTCATAACCGTTCTTCCCGCCGCAGATTGCGGAAGCTCGTCTATCATCTGACTTTTCTTCGCGCCGTCCTCGACGCCGGGAAGCACCAGCTCGGTCATAAATTTTTTAATAAGCGTGGACTTACCCGTCCTTACGGGCCCCACAACGCCTATGTATAAATCGCCGCCGCTCCTCGCCGCAATATCCTCGTAAATGTTATTTTCCAGCATTTTTCCGCCTCCGCTTAATCTCGTTATTTTAAGATATTACGCTTCTTCGGCAAATATTACTTCGGATAAAATAAAAGAGAGCGCTTCATATTATGAAGCATACCGTAAACGAAAACGGAAACGCTTTAACTTATGGCTAAGCGCTTCCGTTTTAAATACGCAAACTTAATTCGATTTTGAAATATCCCGTTCCATTTCCCGTAACTGTTTATTCATTTTCTTAATTTTAGCTTTTATCGAAAAGAATATGGAACACCACATAATTGCATAACCCGCAATAAATCCCCCGACGTACCCCAACGCACCGTATAAATAGTGCGGTAGCCAATTCATAACGTAGCTTATTCCGAAGAATGGAAGGGCAATAACAGCCAAATGCACTAACGTTTGCTTTAATAAACTCCATTTCTCGATTTCCCATATTACCGACGCGCCGCCGCCTATCGCACCGACTAACAAAGAGCATATCATTTGCACGATTACTGCGGTCGTTTCGTTGCCGCCGCACCAGTCTATAAGTTCGTGGGGGGCGGGGAAATATTCTCCGTGCCCTAAACAGAGAGAAAAAATAATAGTAATTATTAAACTAATCGTTACGCCGATAGGCGCACCCATAAGACTGCGAAATAGGATTTTCTTTTTCATAGTATCACCTCATATACCTAACGTTTTTTTGATTTTTGCAACGTACCGCCTTGAAACAAAACTTACGTCCCCGTTTGAAAGCGATACGCAAATCGTGCCGACCGTGCTTAAATCGAATTTCTTTGCTTTTTTAATATTGATTATTTCCGAATTTGAAATACGCACGAAACCCTTGCCGCTTAATCTTTCTTCGATTTCGTATAAGCGCAAGCGTAAGACGTACTCTTTTTTATCCGTAACGGCAAATACTTTCCCGACCGCCGAATACGTTCTGACTATATCCGCCGCGTCTAACAACTGAACGACGTCGCCGTCAAAGCCCACGATTCCCTGCGGAATTTCCTCCGACAGGCGTTGCATCAAAGCGGTAATTTCGTCCGTCATTTTTTCGGTAACGATTATTACTTTCGTTTCCGAACAATTTTCGTCAAGTTTTATTTCAATTTTCACGTTAAAACCTCATTTCGTAAAGAGCGCTTTTACGATTAAATTATATTAAATTCGAAAATATATTTCAATTCAATTACTACAGTCGGTCGATTTCACCGTACAAGTGGTATTGACCGATTAATAGACGGCTAATGCAAAACTTCGGTAAAAATGTTTTTCAATATCCCGTTATACTTCAAGTAGCAAAGTAACGGCGTGAAAAAAGCGTAGCTTCACGCTACGCTCAATTTTTTCACCCGCGGCTTAACCGTAATTCTCTTTGAAAACGACGGCGCCGCTTTTATTATTAAATTCATTCCGCGTATTCCGTTATTTCGCGGTAAAATTCGTCAAGCTCCTCTTTGGTCTTGAAATTTGCTATATACATAGTGTCGCCCATCGCGCCCGAAAGCGCGGCGGGGACTCTGCCTATGGTTTTAATACCGTACCCGAATCTGTCTATTATATCCTGCTCGCAGTACTTATAATGAATTCTGTCCCTTCTCCCCGCGAAAGCGCAATAGAACCTTTCGCCCGTCTTTATGGAAGAGCCGTCGTACGCAATCATATCCGCCCAAATTTTATACACGTCGGTAGAATTTGCGTAATTCATCATATCGGGCGAAATACCGCCGCTCGGGCGCATATTGACCTCGAGCGCGACGACCTCGCCCTTCTTTCCTATCCGCTGGTCGCGGGTAAGTCTGAAAAACTCGAAATGCACGAACCTGCTCTTTACGCCGAACGCTTCCAGCGTCCTTCTGCCTGCGGCGCGCACGTCGTCGAACGGCTCGTTCACGATATAGAAAAGGCTGCTTTCGTTGTTGTTCACAACGTCCATAAGCGACTGCGGCGTGACGTTGCCCGTTTCGAAAATCGGGTTGCCGTTGCTGTCCACGATTGCGTCGTAGGAGTTCACTTCCGCGTCGATATATTCTTCCATTATATATACTACGCCGAGCTTTTTACGGAAAAATTCGTAAAGTTCTTCGTCGGAGCTTATCTTGTGCGTATCGTTCGCGCCAACGCCGTTGTCGGGCTTTACGATTACGGGATAGCCGACCTTTTTAATAAATTCCAAACACGTTTCAACGTCGTTCGCGAGGCAATACTCCGCGGTCTTTACTCCCGCACGCTTGAAATACGGCTTCATTTCCGACTTGTATTTTATGCGCTTGATATCCTCCGTTTTAAAGCCCGAACAGATATTGTATTCCGTGCGAAGCATAGCGTCGCGCTCCAACCAGTATTCGTTGTTGCTTTCAAGCCAGTCTATCTTTCCGTAGCGGAAAGTGTAGAACGCAACCGCGCGGAAAACCTCGTCGTAGTTTTCGAGCGAGGACACCTTGTAGTATTCCGTAAGCCCGGCTTTAAGCTCGGGCGAGAGGTTGAAATATGGGCAGTCGCCTATGCCCAAAACGTTAAAGCCGTTGTTTTTAAGTTCCCTGCAAAACCGCCAGTAATTGTCGGGAAAATTCGGGGAAATAAAGATTAAATTTTTCATATGCCGTCACCTTCGGGCGTAAAGCCCAACACTTTCATAAATACGGGTATTTGCTTTTCCCAGCTCGCTTCGCAGTGCGTTCCGCCCTTGATAACCCGCGCGGTAGCGTTTACACCGCGCTCCACCAAAGCGGCGTAGGTCGCCGAAAAAAGCTCCCTCTGCCCGTCGTGATTTTTAAACTCCGCACTGCCGTAATCCATATATATTACGGTATCTCCGCGCATTTTTCCGTTAGTAATAAATTCGGGCACGCCGCCGCACGCCCATAAGCTCGGCGAGAGCGCCGCCCCGCGCGAGAAATACTTATTATACTTCGAAAGCGAATACAGCGTCATAAGCCCGCCCATAGAGCTTCCAGCAATAGCGGTGTTCTCCCTGCCTTGGAGCGTGGGATAGTTCGCGTTTACGAAGGGCATAAATTCCCGCACGAGCCACTCGGTATATTTTCTGCCCCTGCCCTTTATCTTCTGTCCGCGGAATGTAAAATCGTACGGGGAATATTCGGACAGTCTGCCGTTGCCCTCGTGATTGCATTCCACCGCGGCGATAATCGCGGGGGTGCGGGTCTTTTCCATATATTCGAGAAGCCCCCAGCATTTGCCGAAAGTCGCTTCCTCGTCCGTAAACAGGTTGTGCCCGTCGTACATATAAATTACGGGAAACCTGCCCCCGCCCTCGGGCACGAACACGAAAGCTCGGCGTTCCTTTTCGCCCGTAAGCGCGGGCAAGGTCACGTTAAATCTGTCGAGCAATTTACTTTACGTGCGAGTCGAAGAAATCGAGCACGTCCTCCATTACCTGCGGCGCGCAGTTATCGTTAAGTATCTCGTGCCTGGCACCGTCGTACAAAGTCATAGACAAATCCTTTACGCCGTGCTTTGCGAGCTTGTCGTAAAGCTTTATAACGCCCTCGGAATATCCGCCCACGGGGTCGTCCTTGCCCGCAACGAGATATATAGGCAAATCTACGGGAACGGCTTTTATCGTCTTTGCCTTGCAAGCCGTGCCGACTATCGAAAACAGTCCGTAAAATCCGCTGCAGGTAAACGGCACGCCGCACAGCTCGTCCGCGATATAGTTATCGACGTTTTCGGGGTTTTGCGAAAGCCAGTCGTAAGGCGTGCGCCCTTCGAATTTTTTATTGTACGAGCCGAAAGCCGCGTTGTCTATCATCTTACTTCTGTAATGCCAGCCCTTGAACAGCGCGACGAAGCGGGAAAGGAGTTTCGCCGCACCCGTGGCAATCGCGGGCTGGAAGCCCGTTCCCATTATTACCGCGCCGCAAAGCTCCTCGCCGTAGAGCGCGATATATTTTCTCAAAAAGAACGAGCCCATACTGTGCCCCAGCGCAAAGTAGGGCGCGTCGGGGTATTTTTCTTTCATAATTACCGTAAGCTGACGGATATCCGAAAGCACGGTGTCGTTGCTATTTCCGTCCGTGAAATAACCGAGGTCGTTTTCCGACACCACGGATTTGCCGTGACCGAGGTGGTCGTCCGCGCAGACTATATAGCCCGCCTCGTTCAGAAATTCGGCAAACGGCGCGTAGCGTTCGGCGTATTCCGCCATTCCGTGAATAATCTGAACTATTCCCTTAGCTTCCCCCTCGGGGTGCCACACGCAAGCATGTACGGTAGTATTTCCGTCTTTGGAAGAATAATATACGTCCTGCATTTTCTCTCCGATACGGCGTAAGCCGCAAGTGTAGAATGATTTTTTACTATTATACCACCGTCTTTTTATATTTGCAATATAAAAAACGCAGCAACTCGCCGTTATCGCCTATTCCTCTTTCACCCCGCTCAACCGAATGAACGAGCCCGACCGCCGCGGCGGTTACGGGCGCGGTTAAGCCCGCGCTTTCCGCGCGCCTTACAACTTCGCCCGCGACGAAATCCGCGTCGCAGGTTTTGCCCTTAATAAGGTCGTAGTACATTCCCGAGACGAGGTTTTTATGCTTCTTCATTGCGAACGGCAGGGCAATAAAAGCCACGGCGCGTTTGAAAAAATTTTCCGAACCGAAAAGATTTATTAAATCGTGACCCTGTATTTCCGCTTCGGTTACGCCCTCCGCACGGGCGGCGGCAGCCGCCTCGCGCATCATAGCGAGCGCAAGCCGCCTGTATTTTTTTACCTTCGCGATTTCGCCGAACTTCTTTCCGCTTAAGGCAGAAAGCGTAGAAAAGGCGGAATTGACTATAAGCTTCGCCCAGCGCGCGCCCGAGAAATTTTCGTACGTTTTGACTTTGCCGACCCGCGAAAGAATTTCCGCGACCGCGCGGACTGCGCTTTCGGGACACTCCGCATAGGGCGAACCGACCGCAAAAGATATCCCGCTTTTGTCGGAGGTGAGCTTAACTTCCCCCGCCGAAAGATAAGTCGCGCCGTAGGAAACCGCACAGCCCAGAACCCTCTCTTTGCCCAAAACTTCCGCCACGGAATTTTCGGGAAGACCGTTCTGCATAACGCACACCGCGCCGTTTTTCGAGAGATATCCCCCTATATATGCCGCAGTTACCGCGTTTTCGCGCTGTTTGGTCATTAAAAATATTATATCGTACTCCCCGCGCATTTCAGCGGGAGTAAGCGCGTTTACGGCTATATTGAATTCGTACGAGCCGCATATTTTCGCGCCCTTTTCCCTGAGTGCGGATACGTGACTTTCGTTCCTCGTTATAAGTTCTACCGCAACGCCCGCTCGCGTAAGCAACGCACCTAGAGTAGTTCCCATCGCGCCCGCCCCGTAAACGGCTATGCGCGGGTTTTTAAAACTTTTTTCCATATTTACCGCCCGAAAACAAGCTTTCTAAGCCCCTTGAAAAATTTACCGTTACACGCCTCGATAAAGCCTTCCGCCTGCACCTTATCGAATTTCGCGAACTGCATTAAGGTTCGCACGGGCAGATGCGAAACGGAGGCAGCCACCGTTTTATCCTTTGATTTCATAAGTCGGCGCACGATGAACGCGAACACCTTCGCCGTAACGCCCTTGCAATAGCGCAGGTCGGTCACGAGGGTATTTTCGTCGCAAATCAGTTTCCGCTTCCCCTCCCTCGTCGGCACGGCGGGGGTAAGGTTGCCGTCGAAATATTCCTTATATGTAAGCTTTCCGCCGCACTCGCCGTCGGCAAAGATATAGCCCGCGGGGAGCGCGTAATTCGTTTCGTCTATTTTAAGCTTTGCCGAAAAAATTACGTCCGCGCAGTTTTCGCCGAGCATAATTTCGTATTCGCCGCCGACCTGCCACGCGTTCTTTTCCGCATTGCGCTTACGGAAAGCGTATTCGTCGAAAGGCAGAAAGACCTCCCTCTCCTCGTTCGGGGCGAGCTTCACTTTTTTAAACGCTTTCAGCTCCGACGGCGTTTTTTCGAAAATATCGGGCGACTTTATATAGACCTGCAACACCGTCGCACCCTCGACCGCGCCCGTGTTTTTAACCGTTACGCGCACGCCGTCAGCCGACGCGGAAAAACCGCCGTACTTAAATTTCGTATAGGACAAGCCGTAACCGAAAGGATATCTTACGGGGATATTCATCGCGGTATAAAATCTGTAACCGACGAACACGCCCTCGGCAAGGTCGATTTTTTCAGGGCTGTCCGAAAAGATTTCCGCGCAGGGCGCGTCGCCGAGCCTGTAAATAAAGCTTTCGGATAGTCTGCCCGACGGATTGATTTCACCCGTCAGAATTTTTATAAGCGCGTCCGCGCCGCTCTGCCCGCACAGTCCCGCATAAATTACGCCGTCGGCGCAGTCGGCACAGCTTAAATCTACCACCCCGCCGCACGATACGACTAAAACAATTTTCTTGCCGAGCGCTTTAAGCCGTTCCAAAAGCGCGGTCTGATTTTCGGGAAGCAGGATATTTTCCCTGTCCGTGCCCTCCGCTTCGCGGTTCTCGTCCAGCCCCGCGAAGAACACTACCGTATCCGCCCGTTTAGCGAGCTTTAACGCACTTTTCGCAAGCTTTTCCGACTTTCCGCCGAACCGCTTGAAGCCGCTTTCATAGCCCAGATAATTCAACCCGCCGAATTCCGCGGCGTTCGTAAAAGTCTTTAATAAGTACGGATTAACGCGCGACGAGCCCGCGCCCTGATAGCGGGGTATTTTTGCATAATCACCGATAAAAGCCACCTTTTCGCCTTTATCGAGCGGGAGCGCGCCGTTCTTGTTTTCAAGCAGAACGATGCTCTCCTCCGCGCATTTTTCGGCGAATTCCGAATGCTTTTCGAAATCGGTTTCCGCACGGTTGAGCCTCGTCGATTTTTCGTACTGACGGTAGATGCGCTCCACGCAAGCGTCCACCTCTTTCTCGTCGAGTTCGCCGTTTTTCACCGCCGAAACGACGTCTTTTTCCGTGAAAGCGCACTTCGGCATTTCGAGGTCTGCGCCCGCTTTAACCGCGGCAACGCCGCTTCTGCCGCCGCCCCAGTCGGAAACGACTAGCCCGTCAAAACCCCATTCCCCCCGCAATATGCCGCGGATAAGGTATTCGTTGCCGTTGCAATATACGCCGTTGAGCTTGTTGTATGCGGACATAACCGCGCCCGCGCCGCCCTCTTTTACGGCTATTTCGAAAGCCGTTAAATATATCTCGCGCAACGTTTTATCGTCCGTACGCACGTCGTAAACCATTCTGCCCAGTTCCCTTCCGTTTACGGCGAAATGTTTAAGGCAGGCGGTCACGCCCCCGCTTTCCACGCCTCGGGCATACGCTGCGGCGAGCTTGCCCGAAAGATACGGGTCCTCGGAAAAGTATTCGAAATTGCGGCCGCAAAGCGGGCTTCTCTTTATATTGAGCCCCGGTCCGAGAAGCACGCTCACGCCGAAGTGCGAAGCTTCGTTCGCGAGCATTTTACCCGCTTCCTCCAAAAGGTTTTCGTCGAAGGAACAGGAGAGCGTGGAAAGCGACGGCAGACAGGTTGCGGGCGCGGAATTGCCCAGCCCCAAATGGTTCTCTCCCTTTGACTGATAGCGCAGCCCGTTAGGTCCGTCCGACATCGAAAACGAGCCCAGCCCGATTTCACCGCATTCCGCCGAAGTCCAGAAGTCCCCGCCCGTCAGAAGCCTTGCTTTCGTTTCTATATTAAGTTGTCTGATTGCGTCTTTGATTTTCATTTTTCTTCGGAATTAATTTTACCACTCCCGCCGTCCTTTTGCAACACGAATTTGACGCAAATATATTGCGGAATGAATAAATATAAATTAATCTGCCCGTTTCTGCACGAAACTTCAAAAAAATGCGTAAAAAGCTTTGACAAATGAATTTTTATAAATTATAATCGGATTATAACAAACCGTTGAAGCGAAAAGTGCGATAAAATATGCGCTTACAGAGAGTCGGAATTGGTGAGAGCCGACGGAAATGCAGTTTATCGTTTGGGTCGCCGAGGGCGTGCGGGAAAGTACGAACGAGTATCGCACGACGAGAAGATTAGCGTTAGTAATCGGGGGAATTATCCGTTCCCCGCAGAGCGCGGAAAATTTTTTCCGAAACAAGGTGGTATCGCGGAGTTAATTCGTCCTTGACAGCAAATATTATGCTGTCAAGGTTTTTTTATTAAAGGAGGAGAAACTATGAACACTGTACCCTACAAAATTTACCTTAACGAAAGCGAGATGCCGGATAAGTGGCTTAATTTAAAGGCTTTTATGAAGGAGCTGCCCCCTCCGCTCATAAATCCTGCGACGAAACAGCCGTGCACGAAAGCGGAGCTTTGCGAAGTTTTCTGCGAGGAGCTTGCCGCACAGGAGCTTAATTGCACGGACGAATATATCGATATTCCCAAGCCTATAAACGATTTTTACAAGCTCTACAGACCCAGCCCCCTCGTTAGGGCTTACGGTCTGGAAAAATATCTCGGCACTCCCGCCGAAATATATTATAAGTTCGAGGGAAACAACACTTCAGGCTCGCATAAGCTCAATTCCGCCGCGGCGCAGATTTATTACGCAAAGGCTCAGGGGCTGAAAGCGGTCACTACCGAAACGGGAGCGGGTCAGTGGGGAACTGCGCTTGCAATGGCGGGCGCGTACTTCGGTTTGCCCGTACACGTTTATATGGTTAAAGTTTCTTACGAGCAGAAGCCGTTCAGGCGCAACGTAATGAACGTTTACGGCGCGAGCGTAGTCGCTTCCCCCTCCTCTACCACCGAGGCTGGCAGGCGCATATTAAAGGAACACCCCGACACGGTAGGCTCTCTCGGTTGCGCGATTTCCGAAGCGGTAGAAGCCGCCGTCACCGACCCCGAGCATAAGACGAGATACGTCCTCGGTTCGGTTTTGGACCAGGTTTTGCTCCACCAGTCCGTCATAGGGTTGGAAACGCAGACGGCGCTTAAAAAGATAGGCAGAACGCCCGATATCATAATCGGTTGCGCGGGCGGCGGCTCGAATTTGGGCGGGCTGATTGCGCCGTTTATGGCTGAAAAATTACAGGGGCTGAGCAACCCGAGAATTATCGCAATCGAGCCTGCAAGCTGTCCCTCGCTTACGAGAGGAACTTACCGTTACGACTTCTGCGACACGGGCAAAATCTGCCCGCAGGCAAAGATGTACACCCTCGGCTGCGACTTTATCCCCAGCGCAAATCACGCTGGCGGACTGCGCTACCACGGAATGAGCCCCGTACTTTCCAAGCTGTACGACGATAAACTGATGGAAGCGAAATCGTACACTCAGACCGATGTGTTCGAAGCCGCGGTAACCTTTGCGAGAATAGAAGGCACGCTTCCCGCGCCCGAATCTTCGCACGCGATAAAGGGCGCGATAGACGCCGCGCTGGAATGCAAAAAGACGGGCGAAAAGAAGGTCATCGTCTTCGGACTCACGGGAACGGGCTATTTCGATTTGAAGGCCTACGACGAATTTTTAAGCGGAAAAATGGGCGATACTATTCCCACGGACGAGCAAATTGGCGTCAAATAATCCGGATAGACCGCCATATATGGCTTAAC
>CAZRCE010000012.1:0-22632 GCA_964598465.1 uncultured Clostridia bacterium
TGCCGCATTACCGTCAGGGCGACAAGTGGTGCATATATCCTATGTACGACTTCGCTCACCCCGTTTCGGATGCGATAGAGGGTATAACGCATTCGCTTTGCTCTTTGGAATTCGAAAATCACCGCCCGCTTTACGACTGGGTAATAGAAAAGGCGGGATTTCCCGCGCCCGTACCCCGTCAGATAGAGTTCGCGCGGCTTAACGTAACTAACACGCTTATGTCCAAGCGTTATCTTAAAAAGCTCGTGGACGAGGGCTTCGTGCGCGGCTGGGACGACCCGCGTATGCCCACGCTTATGGGGCTTAAAAACAGAGGCGTGCCTCCGCGCGCGCTCGTTAAATTCTGCGCCGACGTGGGCGTTGCAAAAAACTATTCGGTAGTCAATTTGGCACAGCTCAACGAGTGCGTCCGCGACGAGCTTAACGTGACCGCGGAAAGGGCTATGGCGGTGCTCGACCCCGTAAAGCTTACGATAACCAACTACGAAGGCGAGGAGGAGCTCGATTTCGAGATTAATCCCACCGACGGAAGCGGAGCGGTAAGAAAGGTAAAATTCACGGGTTCGCTGTATATCGAAAGGGACGACTTTTCGCTTGACCCTCCGCCCAAGTACAAGAGGCTGTATAAAGGCGGCTTCGTGCGGCTTAAAGCGGCGTATATCGTTCGGTGCGACGACGTCGTAACGGACGAAAACGGCAAGGTTACGGAAATTCTTTGCACCTACTTCCCCGAAACGCGTTCGGGAAGCGCGGTGCAGAGCGATATTAAGGCGAAGGGCGTAATTCACTGGGTGGACGCGAAATACGGAAAAGAAGTCGAATTTCGGAAATTCGAACCGCTTCTGAACGACGAGCAGTATCCCGACCAGGATTACGCGGAAAGACTTAATAAGAACAGCGAAATAATATTACACGGCAAAGCCGAGCCTCGGCTTACCGAGTGTGAAGAAAATACTCCTTTCCAGCTCATGCGCACGGGCTACTACAAAGCCTGCGGCGGCGGGCTTTTAACGGAAATAGTCGGCTTAAAGGATAATTTCAATAAATAAAGCGGAGTAGTTTATGCTTTTAATATTTATAATGTTATTAATAGTCGCGTTGGGAATAGGTACGGTAGTCGGCTTTATAAAGGGCTACACGAACAGTTCCGCCTGGGGCGGAGCCGCGCTGTTCACCGTCCTTATCGCGCGCCCCGTTTCGGAAAAGGTTGTCGAAAGCATTGCGCCGGGCGACGGTTTTAATCTCGCGGGCTTGACCGTGATTGTGATAGCCGTCGGTATTCTGTTGGTGCTCACTTTCCTTTTTGCGCTCGTAAAAAGATACATAACCAACGCGGTCAACGCGGGCGTTCTGCTGTCGCATTATAAGAATTACGACAGATTTGAAGAAAATACCGAACAGGTTCTCGCCGCGATAGACAACGACGACAAAAAGGCGTACCGCAAAGCGGTTAAGCACAAGATAAAGGACAGGGCAGGTCCTTGGGGACTCGTAAACAGAATTTTCGGCGCGATAACCTGCGCGCTCGACGGCGCGTGTATCGTGTTCGTAATAGAGGCTATCGTGCTTCTGTTCGCCGATTTCTCGCGTATCGGTATGCTTACCGAAACTTTCGGTCAGGTTCTCAATCACGGCTACTGGACGAATTTCGGCGCGTGGTTTGCGATTGATTTCCTTTTCGTAATCCTCGTCGGCGCGAGCATACGCTCGGGATATAAGCGCGGTATTCTTTCTATGCTCGGTGTGCTCGCCGTGCTTGCGCTCCTCGTCGTTTCGGGTTATGCGGCTTATCACCTCGCGTTCAACGAGGCGGCTTTCGTCGGAATGGCGGAAAGCTTTGCAAACGGACCTCTCGCGGGAATGCTTGGCGACAACGCGAACGCCTTACAGGGTATCGGGTTAGACGGTATAACGATAGGCAAATACGTCGTTATGCTCTGCATATTCCTCGTGTTCCTCGTGTTCGTTATTATCCTCGGCATTTTCCTCGGCAAATGGATAGATAAGATTAAAACTTCCGTAATAGTCGGCACTGTTGACGGCGTGTTCGGCGCTATCGTTTCGACGGTGGTATTCGTAGCCGTGCTTACGGCTCTCGGCGCGGTAATCTATACGCTTCACGACCTGGAAGCGCTCGCCCAGCTCAACGCATATATGGACAAAGCAACGCTGTGCAACGGAATGTACGCATTGAACCCCATCGGCGGGCTTGAATTTATTCAGAGTTTGCCTTTCCGTTCGTGGTTCGGTAATTAAAAAATTAATATAAAATCGCGCGGCGAAAAATTTCGCCGCGCGTCTTTGTTTTTGTTTGTTCGGTTATACTCTGTCGGAGTAGCTTTCGCAGCAGGTGCAGTTTTCGCCGCACGTGCAGCCGACCTGAATTTTATCGAGAGTGCAGTTACAGCCGTTGTGGTTATGCTTGCAGGAAGAAACGTCGCAAGCTATGCCGAAATTGATATTTTCCATTTTAATCCTCCTATGCGGCAAACGCACGCGGTTTGCCTTTTATCTTATTTTGCGCCGATTTGCCGAAGTTATTCGCGCGCGTATTGACAAACGCGCGGTTTAAGGTTAAAATATCAGTAAGCAATTAAGTCCGCTCAAGCGGAACAAGGAGTAGAGATGCAGGTTATACTTTTATCGGACGTAAAGGGACAGGGCAAAAAAGGCGAGCTTATCGAAGTAAACGAGGGCTATGCGAGGAACTTTCTCATAAAGAAAGGTCTTGCGGAGGCGGCTACGCCGACTAAGATAAACGAACTCAATCAGCGCAAGGCTTCTTTGGATTACCATAAACAGGAAGAAATAAAGGCGATGCGCGCGCTTTCGGCAGAGCTTAAAGACAAGCGCTTCACCGTAAAAATCAAAGTCGGACAGGGCGGTAAGGTTTTCGGCTCGGTCACGGGCGCGAACGTGTCCGACGCACTGAAAGCGGCAGGCTACGACGTTGATAAGAAGAAAGTAGTACTTGCTCAGCCTATAAAGAGCGTGGGTGAATACGAGGTTGATTTGCGCCTTATGGAAGGCGTTTCGACCAAAATCAAAGTGACGGTAGAAGGGGAATAAATTTCCACCTTAAATAAAAACAGGCGTTTTTCAACGCCTGTTTTTTTGTTTAATTATCTCTGCCGAGCAAAAAATCGACCGTGCAACCCAAATCTTCGGAAAGTTTTACCAACGAAGGTACGGACGGTAATTTTAATCCGAATAGCCAATTATATATTTCCGAACCCGAATAGTTATATTCTTTTTCCAGCTTGTATTGTGACGAATTACAATAGGAAATAGCGTAGCGCAAACGCTCGGCGAATGGTTGCGCGTCGTGGTAAGCTTGCTTATCGGGCGGTATATCTTTTAAACCAAGCAGATAATCCGCCGAGCAGTTAAAATATTTTAGCATCGCAATAAAAGTTTGATATTGCGGGGTGCGCTCGCCTTTTAGATATCTGGTGATATTAGTGCGGTCGGTATTAAGAATTTTACCCAATGCGGGAGCGTTAATTTCTTTCTCGTCCATAAGCTCTTTTAAGCGTTCGCCAAATTTCGACAAATTAATCATAAAGTAGTGCTCCTTCGACATTTTATTCTGCTCTCATTTGCCACGTTTTTATTGATTGATGGCAAAGTTGACGATATAATATATGCATACAATTAACTGCGCAGAATATAGTAAACTCGCCGAAGTGAATGCCCGCGATTATATTATGGTGCGCCCTTAATTATCGCGGTCAGATAGCGAGAAGCCCTCAAATCACGAAAAAAGCAGACATCGTCGAACGTCTGCTTTTTTGTGAACTTTTTTATATGCCCCTTCCGCCGCCACCGCCGTGACCGCCACCGCCAAAGCCTCCGAACGAGCCGCCGCCGAATCCGCCGCGACCGCCGCTCGCACCCGACGAGGAGGGGCGGGAAACCATCTTCGAAGCCATAGACGAGGAGGTCGCGCGCAGCGTTCTGCTTATTATCGACAGCTCGATATAAGTTCCGAACGGGTTAGTCGCCCAGCGCGGAGGCTCGAGCGTCATAGAGCTGAACTTGTTTTCCCAGATATCCGTAACTCCCAGAACCTGAGCGTAGGGGAGTATGTGATAGTAAAACTGAGGGTTGTCGGCAAGCATCGCTTCGAGCTTATCCTTTTCCGTATATAATATAAAGTTGCGGAAGCCGATAATCTGACTTAACTGTTTATTGTATTTTTCCGTTCGGCTGATAAGCGTTACGGAAAGCATAATTACGGCAAATCCCACGATACAGATAAGTATTTTCGGCGCTTTTTCCATAACCGCGTCGGGTACGAGAAAGACGTAGAAAAGGGATACGAGCGCCGCGCCGAGCGCAATAAGTACGGTAAAGAGTATCAGCTTGCGTTTGGTAAATTTGTTCCTGTAAAAGGACAGCGTCTGCGTAAGCGCGTAAACCACGAACGCGGGGATTAACATTGCCAGCGATTCGA
The DNA here is from genome assembly GCA_964598465.1 of uncultured Clostridia bacterium. Lineage (GTDB taxonomy): Bacteria > Bacillota > Clostridia > Christensenellales > Borkfalkiaceae > Coproplasma. The sequence goes on from CAZRCE010000012.1 coordinate 4,457, forward strand.
TTAGGAACATTTTGCCCGAAATTCTTACCATAGCCATTATGATGGGCGCAAGCGCCATCAAAAGCCCGCCGAGCAAAGTGAACAGTACCGACAAGCCTATGCTCGACCCCGTGTAAAGCCCTCTGTGAGCCGAGTTGACCTCGCTCTTGACTTTATCCACCGTGCCGTAGAATTTGTATTCGAGGCTTCTCACCGTTACTTCGTCCGAGCCTTTGAACATATCCTGATACATTCTGTGCTGATAGGACGGCTCGCCCGCGGGAAGCCTTTGCATAATCCTCAGAAAAGAGGGGTTTTTCTCGTCGGATAAATCTATTTTTATATAGCCCTTATCCGCCCAGTAGTATATGAGCGAGGTTACGTCCTCGCCGCTTACCACGTTGTCGATAAGCTTGCCCATTGCAAGCGGGTCCATATCGTCGGGCGCGGTGAAGTTGACAACGGGCGTGACCTTGTTATTGTTGAACGCGAGGAACTTAACCGCGACGAGGAAGATAAGTATCGCGCATCCGATTACGGCTATAATATAGGGCGTAGCGTCGAATACGGTCGATAATATGCCGCTTTGAAAGTATAAATCGAAGGTTAATCCGTTGCCTTGGTTCAGCTTTTCTATATGCGCCGTAATCGTATTCGTCGCGGCGTCGTAGGTATATTCGTCGTTGCTCGTTAAGCTCGTCGCGCCGATATAAAAGTCGGCTTTTATGTAGCCCTCGGGCAGTTTAAGCGTAACGTCCGCGTCGTATATATTGCAGCCCCAACCGAAGCCTATGGGGTTGAGGGACAGCATAATATCGCTCGTCGGTTTCGTTACTTCGTAGTCGAAATCTATCCTGAAAGTCTGTTCGGAATTATAGGGCTTGTAGTTGCCGTCGGTTATTTTCAGGACGATAAATTCTTCGTCGAACTCGACCTCGTACGGGTAGTCCGTTTCAAGAGCGCCTTTCACGAGCAAAACGCCTACGTTCCTTACTCTGTCGCCCGCGTTCACGGGAATATCGCGCGCAAGCCCCGTATTCCGCGTGCCGAGATAGCGCACCGTTACGTATTCGGTAACGTGCATAGTGCAGTCCGGATTGATATCGTAAACGACGTCGTAATCGGCGAGCGCAATTGCGTACGGGTCGTACGGCGCGGCGTACGCGCCGCTTATGCTCAACGCTGAAATCAGCGCGGCAAACAGCAGAAGAAGGGGTACAAAAAACTTTTTTAGTTTAGTCATACTATTCTCTCGGTAAAAGAAAGGGCGGCGGTGTGCCCGTCCGCCCTGAACTTAATCAGAATTTTACGGAAACGTTTTCTCTTTCCGCTTCGTTCGCTATCTCGAAGTAAGGGAATTCTTCGAGCTTCATCATTCCTGCGATAATGCTCTTGGGGAAGACGTCCTTGTCAGTGTTAAAGGATTTAACCATAGCGTTGTAATACTTTCTCGAATTCGCAAGCTCGGATTCTATCTGCTTTAACTGGTTAGACAAATCGAGGAAGTTAGTGTTGGCTTTAAGGTTGGGGTAAGCTTCGGCAACCCTCTTAACGTCCACTATAGCGCGGGTCATCGCTGCGTCCGCGGCGATTTTTTCGGATGTGGTGGTTGCGGCGATACCCGTCTTTCTTGCGGCGATAACTTTTTCAAGCGTTTCGCTCTCGTGCTTCGCGTAGCCTTTTACCACTTCGACGAGGTTGGGGATTAAATCGTATCTCTTTTTGAGATAAACGTCGATAGTGGAGAACGCCTCTTTGACGTTGTTCTTCGCCCTCACGAAGCCGTTTCTTGCGGAGATGCCCCAGCAGACCAATATCACAATCAATAAAGCCAAGACTGCGCCGATAGCGATTCCTATCCAGCCGCCCGTTTCCATAAGTAAGTTGTACATTTTTTTAACTCCTATAAAATTAAAATTTATTCGCTTTAAGCTCCGCAAGGGCGTTTTTCAGGAACGCCTCCGCGGAGGAATCTTTCCGTATAACTTTCATCGCGTCGTCGAGCGAGAACCAGTCCGCCCGTTCTATCTCGCTCGCGTCCACGACGATTTCGCCGTTTTCGGCTATGACGAGGAAATTGAGCATAAGCAGATTTTTCGGCTCGTGATAGCGGGAGGACGTATATTTGAATTTAACGACGTTCAGCTTAGTTTCTTCCTTGAACTCGCGGGTGACCGCTTTTTCCGCGGTTTCGCCCTTTTTGACGTACCCCGCGAAAAGTATATAATCGTCCTGCCCGAGATGCTTTGCGAGCAGTATTTTATCTTTCGCTCTGTTCGTTACCACCATGGAAACGGCGGTGGCAAAATAGGGGAAGCGGTACTCGTTGCAATTTTTGCAATAGGGGACCAGCCCCTCCTGAGCGTGCAGAACGAGCGCAAGCTTTTCCCCGCATTCCGTACAATACATAAGCTTACCTTCAAAATTCCGCTTTCGGGAGCGGAAAATCCTTCCTATCTATTATATATCTTTTGCTTTGAAAATTCAATAGTTATTGTTATTTTATTGCGATTTCAGCGGATTTTCACAATTTTAAAATGAATTTGACATATCTTTCCGTATAATATATAATAAATATCGGACGGCGCGTCAAAAATAAAATAAAAAGCAAGGGGCGTCGAAAAGATATTATGAATTATACCGAAGCGGAAGAATTACTAAAAAGGTATGACCAACTGCAACTGTTGCGCTATTTCGGCGAGCTTGACGACGATAAAAAGAAAGAGCTATTAAGCGGCATTGAAAAAGTTAACTTTTCCGTGCTTGAAAATCTCGGTCAGGGCACGGAAAGGAAGATAGGCGAGCTTTCCGCCGCGGACGCGCTTTCGGTGGAAGATATAGAAAAGAAGCGCGCCGAATACGAGGAAGCGGGGTTAAAGGCGCTTAAAGAAAATAAGATTGCCGCGGTATTGCTCGCGGGCGGTCAGGGCACGCGCCTCGGCAGCGATTTGCCCAAAGGCGCGTACGATATAGGCGTTACCCGCCGGATTTCTATTTTCGGTCAGCAAATGAAAAATATCGAAGCCGTTACCGAGAGGACGGGTAAGCTTTTCAATATTTTCATTATGACGAGCGAGAAGAACGACGCATATACCCGCGCGTTCTTCGAGGAAAACGATTATTTCGGTTACGATAAAAATAAAATCCGTTTCTTCGTTCAGGATACCGCGCCCGCGTGTTCGTACGACGGCAAGGTGTTTCTGGAAGAAAAGCACAAGGTCTGCACTTCGCCCAACGGCAACGGCGGCTGGTATTCGTCGCTGATAAAGGCGGGCTACGGCGAAATCCTTAAAAAAGAGGGAATCGAGTGGCTCAATATTTACAGCGTGGATAACGTCTTACAGCGCATATGCGACCCCGTTTTCATCGGCGCAACGCTTAAGTCGGGTTGCGCGTGCTCGGGCAAGGTCGTTAAAAAGACCTGCCCCGAGGAGAAGGTGGGCGTTCTGTGCAAAGAGGACGGGTTGCCTACGATAATAGAATATACGGAAATGCCGAAGGAGCTTTCGTCGCTTCGCGGCGCGGACGGCGAACTCGTATTCCGTTACGGCGTAACGTTGAACTATCTTTTCAATATCGGCGTTCTCGACGCTATTTACAAAAAGAAGCTCCCCTATCACCTCGCGAATAAAAAGATACCGCATATCGAAAACGGCGTTAAAGTAATCCCCGAACAGCCCAACGGGTATAAGTTCGAAACTCTCGTCGTGGATATGATAAAGATGACGGGAAGCTGTCTTGCGGTGGAAGTCGTAAGGGAAAAGGAGTTTGCTCCCGTCAAGAACAAAACGGGCGTGGACAGCGTGGAAAGCGCGCGTGCGCTTCTGGAAATGAACGGCGTAAAATTATAAAAAGGAGCCGCACGGCGTTAGTGCGGTGATACGTATGGGTAAATTTTCAAAAATAGCCGCAACCGTTGCGGCGTGTGCCGCGATTGCCTCGTCGCTTTGTTTTTCGGGGTGTATCGTCGGCGAAAACGGCGCGGACGGCAAAGACGGCAAGGACTTCAATATATACGAGGTTTACGAAGCCGTAAACGACGAGCGTGAAAAGAGCGGTCTGGAAGAACTCGCTTTCCTCGACTTCGTTAAGGAATATCTCGGCTACGACGGCGGTCAGGTGTCAGATATCGCCTCTACGCAGGCGGCGATGAACAGGTCGCTCCTTGCGGGCGTTGCCATAAGAGCGGTATTCAAGGAATATACGGACAGTTATCCTATTTACGGCGGCGGATACAGGACGAAGGAATCCACTTACGCCGGCTCGGGCGTTATTATCGATATCGATAAGACGAAAGGCGATATGACGGTTGTTACCAACTGTCACGTCGTTTATAGTTCGAGCGGCGTTGACGACGGTTATTGCGACGATATAGGGCTTTGGACTTACGGAACCGAACCTACGGATACTTACGCTTCTGCCGAGTATAAAATCCCCGCGAAAATAATCGGTGCTGTCAAGCAGTACGATATCGCGGTATTAAAGGTCACGGACAGCGAGATTGTAAGAAACAGCAACGCTCTCGCGGCGAGCTGGGTCGATTCGGACAGCGTTTTCGTCGGTGAAAGCGTTTACGCAGTCGGCAATCCCGAAGGCTACGGATTGAGCGTAACCGAAGGCATAATTTCCCGCGACAGCGAGGAGATAATGCTCGATATAGAGAACACGACGACTACCGCGGACGATACGTTCTACCGTGTACTGCGTACGGACGCGGCTATCAACGGCGGCAATTCTGGCGGCGCGCTCTATAACGCAGACGGCAAGATAGTGGGCATAATCAATTCCAAAAGCATCAGCGACGACAGCGGCACTCCCGTGGACGGAATGAGCTACGCGCTCCCAGCGGCTACCGTAAGGCGCGTGGTTAAAAATATTTTGGATAATTATTCGGGCACGGAAACGCACGCAATCAAAAAGGCGATGCTCGGCATAACCACTACCGTATCAAGCGTTTCCGTCGCGGCAAATAAAAGCGGCTTCGTAGAAATATACGAAACCGTAAAGGTTGCCGAAACCGTCCAGCAAACCGCCAAGGTTTACGGCGTTTTGGCTAAGGGCGATATATTAAAGCGTTTAACGATAAAGGACGAAAGCGGCGCCGTTGTGGAGGATTTGGATATTACGCGAAGCTATTCCGCGACGGAAGCGATGCTTTCCGTAAGGGTAGGGTACAGCGTAACGGTAGTTTACGAAAGCTCGGGTCTGGAAAAGGAAGCGACGTTCAATTACACCGCCGCGGATTTCACTAAAATAGATTAAAACGAAAAAGCGCGGATTAACCGCGCTTTTAATTTTAAAATTTGTAGGGCGTAACCTGATAGACGTAGTTAAGCCAGTTTATGTAGAACAGGTTCGCCGTGGAAGTCCAGTTCATTTTTATATCGGTTTTTTTGCCGTCCGCAAAGTAGTTTGCGGGCGGTTTTATATTAAGCCCTTTGTTAAGGTCGCGCTCGTATTCGCGTTTAAGCGTGTCGCGGTCGTACTCCATATGCCCCGTCACGAAAACCCGCCTTCCGTCGTCGCTCTTTATAATGCTCGCGCCAGCCCTGCGGGAAGAAGCGAGGATTTTAAGCCCGTCAACCTTCTCTATATCCCGCGCCGATATCTTGGTGTGGCGGGAGTGCGGCATATGGAACTCGTCCGAAATTCCGCGCATAAGCGGTTCGTGTTCGCAGCCCTCGGCCCTGTGATGGGCGAATATACCGAAGCACTTTTCTTTCAGCGGTTGTTTTTTTATGCCGTAGAAATAGTGAAGCGCCGCCTGTGCGCCCCAGCATACGAACAGCGTGGAGGTGACGAACTCTTTCGTCCATTCGAGAATTTCGGTCAGCTCTTTCCAGTACGCGACGTTCTCGAATTCGAGTGTTTCCACGGGTGCGCCCGTAATTATCATTCCGTCGAAGTGAGTGTTCTTTATATCCTTGAATTTCTTGTAAAACCTTTTAAGATGCTCCGGCTCTACGTGCGTGGGGTTGTAAGTTTCCGTCCCCACGAGCGTTATATTGACCTGCAACGGCGAATTTGAAAGCAGTCGCATAAACTGCGTTTCCGTCGTTTCCTTAGTCGGCATAAGGTTTAAAATCGCAATTTCAATCGGGCGGATTTCCTGCGAAATCGCCCTTTCCTTATCCATTACGAATATTCTTTCCCCCGTAAGTATTCCGTACGCGGGTATGTTTTTATCGATTACTATGGGCATATGTCGGGGTTAAACCTTTTCGAGTGCGTTTTCGAGGTCCGCGATAATATCGTCGGCGTCCTCGATTCCTACCGACAACCTTACGAGGTTATGCGGAACGCCCGCCTTTTTCAAATCCTCCTCGGAAAGCTGTCTGTGCGTGGTGGAAGCGGGGTGGAGTACGCAGCTTCTTACGTCGGCTACGTGCGTTTCCTGGGTTATTAAATTCAAAGCCTCCATAAACCTCGCGCAGTCCGCCGCATTGCCGCGTATGCCGAAGCTCATCATTCCGCCGCAACCGTCGGGCATATATTTTTGCGCGAGCGCGTGATATTTATCGTCCGCCAAAGAGGGGTGCTTCACCCATTCGATTTTTTTATGGTATTTTAAAAACCTTGCAACCTTTTCCGCGTTCTCGGAATGTTTTTTCATTCTCAGCGCAAGCGTGTCGCTTCCTATATAAGAGAGGAACGCGTTCTGCGGCGACATAATCGCGCCGATATCCCTTATCATCTGCGCGCGGCACTTAGTCGCGAACGCCGCGGGCAAATCTGCGTAAACCAGCCCGTGATAGCTCTCGTCGGGGAGGTTGAAGGACGAATACCTCGGATTTCCCTTAAAGGTGAAGTTTCCGCCGTCCACGATAACCCCGCCTACCGCGGCGGCGTGTCCGTCGAGATATTTCGAGGACGAGTGAATTATTATATGCGCGCCGTAAAGGAAGGGGCGGCATAAAATCGGCGTTGCGAGCGTGTTGTCTATCGCGAACAGCAAGCCGTGCTTTCTGCATATTCCGTCGAGCTTGCCGAAATCGATTACGGTAATCGCGGGGTTAGCCACCGTTTCCGCAAACAGCATTTTCGTCTTGTCGTCGATAAGCTTTTCTATATTTTCCGCAGAATCGTCGGGGTCGAAAAATCTGCACTCTATCCCGAGCTTGGGAAGCGTTACGGCGAACAGATTGTACGTTCCGCCGTAAACCGCCTGCGAGCAGACAATATTGTCGCCCGCGCCCGCAACCGTGAGTATGGAAAGAGTCGTCGCGGACATTCCCGAAGAACAGCCTATTGCCGCAATTCCGCCCTCCAACGCGGCTACCTTACCCTCGAACGCCGCAACCGTGGGGTTGGAAAGGCGGGAGTAGAAGTATCCGTCGCTCTTTAAATCGAAGCAGTCCGCCATTGCTTGCGTGTCGCCGTAGAAAAAGGTGGTGGACTGGCAGACGGGCGGTATTCGGCTTTCGCCCGTAGCGGGCTTGTATCCCGCCTGTACGCACAAGGTTTCGGGTTTGTAATTTTTCATAAAAGTCACCTGTATCAGTAGTTTTTAAGCTGTCTTTCGATATCGCGCTTTATATCGCGCCGCTTTATCGTTTCTTTTTTGTCGAAATTCTGCTTGCCGCGGCAAAGCGCAACCTCGACTTTAATTAAATTATCCTTAAAGTAGAGGGATATGGGCACGAGCGTCATACCCTTGGTATTGATTTTTCCTACGATTTTGTCTATTTCCGATTTATGCAACAAAAGCTTTCTGTCCCGCTTACTGTCGCGCGAGTTGAACGCGCCCGCCTTGTCATATACGGGAATATGCATATTTTTAAGCGAAACCTCGCCGCCGCGGATAAAGCAGAAGCTGTCCTTTAAGTTGCAGTTGCCCGCTCTCAGCGCCTTAACCTCCGCGCCCTCTAAGACGATGCCCGCTTCGTATTTTTCTTCTATGAAGTATTCGAACCCAGCGCTCTTGTTGTATGCAATCTGTTTCATATCAAAATCCGTTAATATTATTTTATACTCATTTAATGGTTTTGTAAAGTGATATTTGTATCTTTATACAAGCGTTTTTATAATTATTCAACAATAACGAACTGTACGCGCATAGACGAATAGTCGCAGCCCGCAACCTTAACGCGCACGCTCTGCCCTATTTTGTAGGAGTGCTTGCCGCCTTTCAGCAACAGCTTTTCCTCTATGAACGAGTACCCGTCGCGGGGCAGTGCGTCCAAGCGGATTATGCCCTCTATCGAGTTGGGAAGCTCCGCGAAAATGCCGAAATTCGTCACGCCCGAAATCACCGCGTCGTATTCCTCGCCTATCCTTTCGGACATATAAGCGACCTTGTAAAGGTCGTCCACGGCGCGCTCCGCCCTTTCGGCGTTCACCTCGCGCTCGCTCGCGTTTTTCGCCGTTTCCGCGGCGATATCTCCGTACAGCCTTTTCGCTTCCTCGGCGTCGCCGCGCAGTACGCGCTTTAACGCGCGGTGTACGAACAGGTCGGGGTAACGCCTGATAGGCGAGGTGAAGTGACAGTAGCAGGAGGAGGCAAGTCCGAAGTGCCCGAGATTGTCTTTCGAATAGCGCGCCTTCTGCATAGCGCGGAGCATAAGTCTGTTTACTATATCGGCGTAGGGCTTGCCCGCAACCGCGTCGAGTACTTTTTTGAAATCCTCGGGTTTTATATCCGAAACTTCGCCCGCGGCGTTCACGCCCAAATCGCGCAGAAAGGCGAAAAAGGAAGAAGCCTTTTCGGGTGCGGGCTTTTCGTGTACGCGGTAAAGGCAGGGCACGCCCCGCTTTTTAAGTTCCTCCGCAACGGCTTCGTTTGCGGAAATCATAAACTGCTCTATCATTCGGTGCGAAATTTTTCTTTCGCAGTCGGGTATCACTATCTCGCCGCTTTCATCGACGAATATATGCGCCTCTTTCACGTCGAGGTTGACCTCGCCCGCGGCTTTGCGCCTCTTTTCAAGCAGCAGGCAAAGCTCGCTCATTTCGCAAAGCATTCGGCATATATCGGGGTCAACCGTACTTTTTCCGCCCTCGACTATATCCGTAACTTCGTTGTAAGTCATTCGTACGTCGCTTTTTATAACGCTCTCGCAGAACTCGGCTCTCAGCCTTTTTCCGTTTTCGTCAAAGGTTATAAACGCGGTCATCGCATAGCGGTCTTCGCCCTCGTTAAGGCTGCACGCACCGTTGGAAAGCGCCTTGGGCAGCATGGGCAAAACCCTGTCGGGGAAATATACGCTCGTTCCGCGGCGGTAGGCTTCCTTGTCCGTCGCGCCGCCCGAAATCACGTATTCAGAAACGTCGGCGATATGCACGCCGAGTACGAAATTTTTTCCCTCGCGCGTCAGCGAAACCGCGTCGTCGATATCCCGCGTGTCCTCGCCGTCGATAGTGACGGTAGCAAGATTTCTCAAATCCCGTCTTTTGCCCAAAACTACGGGCTTTGCCGCGGCTTCCTCGGCTTGCTTAACCGCGGCGGCGGGGAACTCCTCGTACAGTCCGTAGCTTCGGATAATCGCGTCTTCCTCGACGTAGAAATCGCCGCTCTCGCCGAGGATTTCGACTATCTTTCCGCCGACGGGCCTGTCCTTGGGATAGCTCGTTATTTCGGCAACCACCTTATCCCCGACTTTGGCTTTTCCGCAAAGGGAAAGGGGGATATAGACGTCGCTGTCGAACTTCCGCTCGTCGGGCAGGACGTAGCCCGCGCGCCTGTCGCGCTCGAAAGTTCCGACTACGCGCTTCATTCCGCGCTCGATTATTTTTATAACGTAAGCCTCGTCGTCAGTGCCGCGCTTTTTCGCCGCGAGAACTCTGTCCTTATGCAGCGCGCCGCAAAGCGAACGGCGGGGAGCGAAAAAGTCGCCCGAGCCGTCGTCGGGTATTAAAAATGCAAAGCCGCGCTCGTTGCCCTGAACGGTGGCGGTAAACGCGCCGAGCTGTTCGGGCGTGGCAAAACCGCCCTGCTTGTCGCGCATAATTATACCGTCGCTCTCTAACTCGCAAAGAGCGGAAACGACAGCCTTTTTCTGCGAAGGGCGGATATTCAGTTTTATAAAAATCTGCCGCTCGTCCTTGAACGCAAGTTCGCCGCAGGCGATTTTTTTAAATAACGTTTCTTTAATCGTCATACAATTATAAAAATAAGGCGGCTTAACCAAGCCGCCTTTGAATTTCCTTTGATTAACCGAGCATCTTCGTCGCAAGAAGGGAGATGATATAAGCGACGATAGCCAGCACGGTCAGAACCGCAAGACATATCCAGGACCATTTTTTAAGCTTGCTCTCGATGGATTTGCCCTTGTGTTTACCGAAGAAAGTTTCGCTCGAACCGGTGATACCCTGAATACCTTCCGAATTGCTCTCCTGGAACAGTACGAGGATTATCGCGACGAGCGCGGCTATGAACAGCAGTACGAAGAGCACTGCCGACACAATTATATATGCGTTATACATTTCGTTGGCGAGTAAGCCGTAAAACATATTTAAAACCTCACGATTTTCTATTACCAATAGATTGTAACACAGCTTTTGCAAATTTACAAACAAAAACGCGGCAAAATGGAAAATTTTATTCCTCGGGGTCGGCGATTTTTGCTTTTTTCAAACTTTTCTCGCCGAATTTATTGATTACGAATATCCCGAGGCAAACCAAAACTATTGCAATCAAAGTGAAATAACTTAAAAGCTGACCGCTTTCGCCGAGGATTATCGCCGAGAATACCGCGCCGAAAAGCGGGTTCGTGCTCTTGTAAACGGCGACCTTGGATACGGGGTTGTATTTCATAAGATAGCCTTGCAGCGTGAACGCGCAGGAGGATATGAACGCGAGATAGAAAAGTAGCAGAAAGGAAAGGGGGGATTGCGGCGCAACCCTTCCGCCCGCCGCCGCGCCGACGATAACGAGTATCAGCCCGCCGATAAAGAATTGCCAGCCGCAGATAGCCGTCGTGTTTTCGTGCGCGGAAAATATTTTAACCAGCCCTGCCGCAACCGCCGCGGAAAGCCCCGAAAGGATAACGAACCCCTCGCCGAGCATTGTGAACTCGAACGAGAAATCGCCGCCTAAATTTATTATAATTACTCCGCCGAAGCCCAAAATGCAACCCGCAAGCTTTACGAGGTTGAATTTTTCCGTGCGGAATATAAAGCAGGCGATAATTATCGTGAAGAATACGCCCAGCCCGTTTAAAACCGAACCCTTAACGCCCGAAACGTGCGCAAGCCCAATATAGAAAAAGACGTATTGCGCTACCGCCTGAAAGAGGCACACCAAAAGCACGCGCCACCAGTTTTTCGCTTTCGGCAACAGGAATTTCTTCTGCGAGATACAGCCGAATACGAGAACGAGCAACCCCGCGAGAGTAAACCTCAGCCCCGCGAAAAGAATAACGGACGGCACGTGTTCGGTGTCCACGCCGAACTGCACGTAGCCTATTTTAACGCACGGGAATGCGCTACCCCACAGCACGCAACAAAAAATCGCGCACAGCGCGACGATATAAGGTTTTGTAAAAAATTTTTGCGGCTCGAATTTCATTTCTATATTATTATAAGCAAACCCGACTCGAATTGCAAATAAAAAATCAGTGTGAAAATTCCACGATTATATTTGAGATTTTTTAAAATTTATTTTATATATTGGTAGTTTAACCTGTAATTTATGGTTTACAAATAATCAAACATATGTTTGCAATGAACTTGATTGTGCGACAGGTTCTTAAAAAATTCAAAGCACAAAGGAAAAGAAAATGGAAGTAAGGATTTACAGACCTAATGCGGATATAAGTTGTAAAACTTATAAAAGTACGTTGAGCGATTTTGAAATCTGCGAAGATGAAATAGTCGTTAAAGAGGACCAGTGGGGAGAGTCTTTTTCTGCGGAAATCAAATATACGCTTCCCGATTTATCAGCTTATTACAATCCTAAGGTTAAGTTGTTTTTTATGTTGGAAAACGGAACCGGACACATTTTTGTTGACGGTGTGAGGGTTGATGTCGGAGTAAGTGATGAATTCATTGACGTTGAGGTTAATCTCGATGTTAATAGTCCTAAGGCGTTGCATTTTACGTATTCAAATAAAAAGCTTACGAGTATTGCCGACGGGCTTGGCAGAACGGTTCGCTACAATTACGATTCCAAAAAATTGCAATCGGTAGTTTTTGCCGACGGTAGTACGCTGACCTTCAAGTATTCTTCCGACCTTATGCGCAGTATCGATTCGGGTAACGGCTTGCAGACCAAGCTTTCCTACGATAAATCGAGGAGAATAACCGAAATAAAAACGGCGGCTTTGTCAACCGTCATACATAAGAACACCGTACTCGATTCCACTTCGTACAATTTTACGATAAGCGATTATAAAATGACTTACTGTACGGAGGGCGAAATTTACGTATATATTGAGGATGAAAAAGGCAATTTCGAAAAATACGAATTTGCTATCGACAATCTCGTTATCGGTACCGAAAGCGGCGATATTACGGGTAAAACAACGGCGAAATATTCGTATAAGTTTGTCGAGGACCTTGACAAAAATATTAATGAAGGGCGCAGGGTTACAAAAATTACGAAAACCGAAACAAAGAACGAAAAAGCCCCCGTTATTACAATTACGGAATATAACGAAGCCGAACTACCCGTTACCGAAACCGTAGATTGGCAGTCTGTTTCCGATACCGTAAGGATTAAAACGGTTAAGGAATACGCTTACGGCGAAGGCTTTAAATTAATAGGCGAAACGACGACGAAGCACGCGGAAGAGGAAGGCGAAGAGGAAATAACGGTTTACCGCACTGCCTACAACTATAATTCGTTCGGCGACCTTAAGCTCACCGAAAGCTACGTCGAAGGCGAAGAAAAAGATTCGGGCAGGAATTTTGAGGAAAGGGTTTACAACGACGACGGGAATGTGGTAAAATTAATCCGCTGGAACAGCCTGGACAGCTCATCGAAGTTCTATACCGAAAGCGAATACGAAAACGGTCGGTTGCTTAAAGAAAAGGACGAAACGGGCGCTACTTCCTCGGAATACGAATACGAGGACGGAACGAACGTAGTAAAAAGCGTAAGGAACGCCAAAGGCGTAAAATTTGCCTACGGCAGAAATCCTTATAATTACGCGGTCGAATCCGTAACGCAGAGCACCGAAGACGGCGAAGCAAACGCAAACGAAATAATTTATAACTACGGCGCACCCGTAACGGTTACAAGCGGCAATACGAAGATTGATTATTCTTACGACGGCGCGCGCAGAAAGACGGAAGTTTCGGTGAACGGCGTAACGCAGGCAAAGTATTCGTACAAGGATTTTACCTACAACGAAAAACAGAAGAAGTGTACGCTCGGCGAAATGACCACCGTATATGAAACGGGTAACGGAACGGTAAGTAAGCATTTTATTAAGACTGGCTATATGGACGGCGAGAGCGGCAAGATAGCTCCGACTGAAACGCTGGATATTGACGGCAATTTAATCCTGCGCAAGAGTTTCGATGAAAATCAAAGGCTCGTAAGCGTAACGGATGCGGTTTCCGGAACTTCGAATATTACGTACGACGAGTTTGATAATATAACTCGTATAGTAATGAATAATCATTGCGAAGACTACGTGTATGACGGTTACGGTAAACTTTTGCAAAAGCAGTATAAAGGTGATTTAAACCAAACTTACCGCTATACGTATAAGTACAACGCGGCGCACGACTTGAATTATATAACTTTCGGCTCGTCTGTTGACTCGTGCAAATTTAAACCGCTTAAAGACGTGAACGGAAGAAACGTCGGCAAGGAAATTTATAAAGATACAGACAAAGTAGCGGCGGAATATATAACCTACCGCAAGGTTGGCGACCACGCGACGAATATGCCCGCAACGATATGGTTCGGAAACGGCACTCAGATTAAAGACAGTATAAAGTATAAGTACGATTCGTGCGGGAATATATGCGAAATAACCGAAAACGGGCATATCGTTGCAAAGTACGCATACGATAGCTTAAACCGCCTTATTCGTGAGGATAACAAGGCAATCGGAAAGACCGTCCTGTTCACCTACGATAACGCAGGTAACTTGACCGAACGCTGCGAATACGCTTATACGCGTAAGAGCGGAGAAGAGCTTTCCGAACAGTCTTGCACGCATTACAGCTACGACTATGACGGCGACAAGCTTAAATCTTATAACGGTAAAGAGATTACTTATAACAGTGCGGGTAACCCCACGGCGTATTGCGATAAAGTCGTCGAATGGCAGTATGGTAAGAGGCTTGTAAAGCTCGGCGATACGACGTTTGCATACGACGGCGCGGGCAAGCGAACGCAGAAAGGTAACATAACTTTTAAATACGACAGCGACGGCAAATTGGTAAAGCAGAGCGACGGACTGGAGTTCATATACGACGCAAGCGGCGTTGTCGGATTGATATATAGAAATATGCAGTATTTCTACCGTAAAGACGCGCAGGGTAACGTGGTTGCGATACTAAACGCTTCGGGCAACGTTGTAGTAAAATACGTGTACGACGCGTGGGGTAACCATAAAGTAATAGACGTAAACGGGAACGAGGTAATAAGCGGAATAGGCGTGCTTAACCCGTTCAGATACCGCGGTTATTATTACGATACGGAAACCGGACTTTACTACTTACAGACGAGGTACTACGACCCCGAAGTCGGCAGGTTTATCTCGCAGGACAGCGTAGAATACGCCGACCCCGAAAAGATAAACGGAATTAACCTCTACGCATACTGCGGCAACAATCCCGTTATGAACGTTGACCCGACGGGAACTACTGAATGGTGGGAATGGTTGTTGCTTGGAATTGCAACAGCGTTAGTTATTGGTGCTGGAATTGTTGCTGCTGTCGCAACTGGAGGATTAGCTCTTGTCGCAGGTGGGATAGCGATAGGTGGTTCGATAGGCGGCTTGACAAGTATAGTAGGGCAAGGTCTAATTAACGGCTGGGATAACATAAGTATAGGTGGAATCGCTGCGGGTATATTTATAGGTGGTGCACTTGGTGGACTAGGTGCGTTAGTCGGGGGCGCGAGTGTCGGTGCAGGTGCATTAGCTTTAGCTGGCGGTGGTACTGTTTTTGCAGGCGTTGCAGTTGTTGGAGTTGGTTTACTTGCATTTAATGTTTTGTTTTCTAAACATAACCCTGGTATGTCTAATAAGCCTCCGGTCTCTTGGACAGATATAGACGAGGGAATAAATATATACAATAAATTTGGAGGTAATTCTAATAAAGCAGCGGAATATTTATTAAATCAGTTCAGAGGTTCAGGAAATTGGCATAAAGGTGCTGGGACTGAATTTAATGCGCTGAAAAAATGGTTTGACCGTATTATTAGATTGATGATTAGTAAGTGATAAAAAAAAGAGTTTATTTTTTACAGCAAAAAAAATATTTTGGGTATGACGATGAGGATAACGAAGATATTGAAGAATGTATGATAATAGGTTACTTTAATTCGTTAGAATCTGTTATTATTGCAAAAGATATCTGTCATAAAAATGGCATAGATGAGTGTTATCTTGATTTGAAGTGTTTCGATTTGATTTTAAATAACAATCAAAAATATGTTTATGTATTGAGTCATACTTATGCTAAACATCAAACAGATGGAACATACACTGATTACGAGTATATTTTTGAACCTAAAATAAACAGACAAAAATGTATAGAATTAAAAAATGAACTCTTGAGAAGTGAGAAATTTAAACTTTCAGATGATAGAGATTATTGTATAAGTCCTCCAGATGGGTTTTTTATAGAAAAATTCAAACTTAACAATATAGTGTATCCTATATTTGTAGAGATTTAATAATCTAATTTTCTTAGCTTAATAATGTAGCAATAAGGCTTGATAAATTATTATCAAGCCTTATTTTCATCGTAGAGCTTGCAGGGCAATATCATAGCCATACTTGACAATACTGGCAACGTTGTAGTAAAATACGTTTACGATGCGTGGGGCAACCACAAGGTAGTTGACGTAAACGGGAACGAGGTAATAAGCGGAATAGGCGTGCTTAACCCGTTCAGATACCGCGGTTATTATTACGATACGGAAACCGGACTTTACTACTTACAGACGAGGTACTACGACCCCGAAGTCGGCAGATTTATCTCGCAGGACAGCGTAGAATATGCCGACCCCGAAAAGATAAACGGAATTAACCTCTACGCATACTGCGGCAACAACCCCGTTATGAACGTTGACCCGACGGGTAGGTTTTTCTTTACACTGTTAGCAGTATTGGCTACATTAGCAGTAGGTACGTTAGTCGGTGGGATAAGCGGAGGGATATCTGCAAGCGCGACTGGTGGCGATTTCTGGGCAGGTTTTGCTGGCGGTGCAGTTTCTGGTCTTATTTCAACTGTAGGAATGGGCATCGCTGTTGTCGCTGGTGGAGTATTTGGTGCTTTAATTGCATCTGTGGCTGGATTAATCGCAGGATTTAGCGGAAGCGTTGTCCAACAAGGTATATCCAATGGTTGGGATAAGATAGATTATAATAGTGCTTTTATATCAAGTGCCGCAACTGCAATTTCTAGTTTAATAACATTTGGTGTAACCAATTTTGCCATGCGTGCATCAGTGGGATTATTTGAAAATTACTTTGATTTAGCACTAAAATTTTCCACAAGAATAGTTAATTCGCTGTCTTTCTCTTTGGAATCACTTATAGCAACCATAATGTTTTCCTTTCCTGTAAGTATAGGTCAAACATTTAGCGAAATTGTAATTAATAAATTAAAGACTTAAGGAGTAAAAGTGAAAAATACAAATCATGAAGATAAAGAAATAATAAAATTTTTTGGCTCGAAGGCGATGATGATTTGTATGACCATTTTTATGTTATGCGCATATGGATTATTTCTATTTACTGTATTATATGAGCCTTGTAGAGTGCAGTTAAGTGAAGAACCGTGGACGTATGTTATTTTGGCGTTAATTTTGTTTGGATTTTCAACAATTTCTTTTGTAGGAACTGCAAAAAGATGGTTTACTAAATATGAAATTGATTCAACTGGTTTAAAGACTTCTCTTTTCTGTTTGTTCCATAAAAAAAGTATAAAGTGGGACGAGATTGTTGAAATGAGATATTATGAAAGGATTTTACCTTTCGTGATAATTTCAAATAATCAAACGTTAGAAGGCGTAGATTATAATAAAGCGGTTAAGCAAAAAGGGACGTTTCAAATAAATCTTACTCCAAAAGTTTATAAAGCAATTAAAAACTATGCGAATCAACCCATAATTGGATTAAGTGAAAATATGGCAAAATTATTGAACGATAATTAATTTGATTCACAAAATTGAAAAAAGGGCGGGTAGAAATACCCGCCCTTAAATTTTGCTGTACTTGACAAAACTGGTGACGTTGTAGTAAAATACGTTTACGACGCGTGGGGTAACCACAAGGTAATAGACGTGAACGGAAGAAACGTCGGCAAGGAAATTTATAAAGATACAGACAAAGTAGCGGCGGAATATATAACCTACCGCAAGGTTGGCGACCACGCGACGAATATGCCCGCAACGATATGGTTCGGAAACGGCACTCAGATTAAAGACAGTATAAAGTATAAGTACGATTCGTGCGGGAATATATGCGAAATAACCGAAAACGGGCATATCGTTGCAAAGTACGCATACGATAGCTTAAACCGCCTTATTCGTGAGGATAACAAGGCAATCGGAAAGACCGTCCTGTTCACCTACGATAACGCAGGTAACTTGACCGAACGCTGCGAATACGCTTATACGCGTAAGAGCGGAGAAGAGCTTTCCGAACAGTCTTGCACGCATTACAGCTACGACTATGACGGCGACAAGCTTAAATCTTATAACGGTAAAGAGATTACTTATAACAGTGCGGGTAACCCCACGGCGTATTGCGATAAAGTCGTCGAATGGCAGTATGGTAAGAGGCTTGTAAAGCTCGGCGATACGACGTTTGCATACGACGGCGCGGGCAAGCGAACGCAGAAAGGTAACATAACTTTTAAATACGACAGCGACGGCAAATTGGTAAAGCAGAGCGACGGACTGGAGTTCATATACGACGCAAGCGGCGTTGTCGGATTGATATATAGAAATATGCAGTATTTCTACCGTAAAGACGCGCAGGGTAACGTGGTTGCGATACTAAACGCTTCGGGCAACGTTGTAGTAAAATACGTGTACGACGCGTGGGGTAACCATAAAGTAATAGACG
>CAZRCE010000013.1:0-21427 GCA_964598465.1 uncultured Clostridia bacterium
AACCAGGTTACGGGCTCCATAAACGCGTCGTAATTCATAACCGAATCCCACTCGCAGCCGTTGAACCACGGCGTGGGGTCGCCGTAATGCTCGGCGAAGATAAACGCTTCGGGATTGGCTTTTTTTATTCTGTTTCTGAATTTCTGCCAGAACGCGTGATTGAACTTCGGGCTGTGTCCGAGGTCCGCGCCCACGTCCAGTCTCCAACCGTCCACGCCGAAGGGCGGCGAAACCCATTTTTCGCCCGTGGAAAGGATATATTCGACCAGCTCGGGGCTCTTTTCGTAGTTGAGCTTAGGCAGGGTTATTACGTCCCACCAGCCCTCGTATTCGGTCGTCGTTGCGCGCGACGAGAATTTGAAATAACTGCGGTACGGGCTTTTGAGCGATTGATAAGCGCCCTTTTCGTAGCCCTCCTTGCCGAGGTAGATACCCTCTCTGTCCATCCATTTATTGAACGAACCGCAATGATTGAACACGCCGTCCACTACGACTTTAATTCCCAGCCCGTGCATATCCTTTACGAGGTCGGCGAAATATTCGTTGCTCTTTTCCAGGTTCACCTTGCTCGTAACGCGCTTAATGTAACGCGCGGCGTAGCCGTTATGCTTTTCCCAATACTGCATCGAGTGGTCGCTATCTTCCTCGATAACGGCGACGTGCGGGTCGATATAATCGTAATCCTGAGTGTCGTACTTATGGTTGGAGGGAGATACGAAAAGCGGATTGAAATACACGCCCTCCACGCCGAGGTCGGCAAGGTAAGGCAGCTTTTCCCTTACGCCCTGCAAATCGCCGCCGTAGAAGTTATTAACGTCCAGCTCGTCGGGGATTTTATACCAGTCGTTGATTTTTCGGGAATGTCCGCCCGTATAATAATACTCGTTGTTTTCAACGTCGTTCGCGGCGTTTCCGTTGCAGAATCTGTCGCAGAAAATCTGATAAAAAACCCTGCCCTTCGCCCAGTCGGGAACTTTAAAGCCGGGCACGAACGAGAAATTATACGCCGCCTGATTGTTCGTAACCGCGCCGAGGCGGTTGTAATAGACCTCCTCGTCGTCGTCGCAGACGAGGAAGCAATAGCTGACCTCCTTTTCGGGGCAGGTAAAGGAAAGTTCGTAAAAATCGAAATTGTCGTTAAGGCCGCCCGCAATTCGGGACATAAGCTTTTTAACCCCGCCGAAAACGGCGTAAACCTTTAACGCGTCGTTTTTAAGCGTTCTGAATTTTAAAGTTACCGTATCGCCGCCGTTCGGCTCGTAAGGCGTTTTGAAGCTTTCCGTTTCGTCTGTAAATAATGCGCGCCTGTTTATCATCTATACTGTTCCCGTCCGCTTGAATTTCCTTGATTTTGTTGCTTACTTCTTATAAAATTTTAGCACAACAGGCTAATATTGTCAATACGGGTTTGAATTTACCGTTGACTTATTTTGACCCGTATGATAATATATATAGCGGTTGTACGGGGGAACGGTTATGTCTGAAACCAACGAAACGATGGAAAGCGGTCAGCCCGCAAAAAAGAAGCTCGATAAAAAGAAAGTAGCGAAATTATTACTGCATTTTCTTTTACTGAATATCGGCACGCTGTGCGTCGCGGGGGGCGTATTCTTCTTCAAAGCGCCCAACCACTTCGCGACGGGCGGGGTGAGCGGTCTTTCGATTATACTCGCGCCGCATATACCCGTTTTAAGGCAGTCCGACCTCGTTATGATTATAAACGTCCTACTCATTATCGTAGGCTTCGTCTTCCTCGGCAAAAAGGTAATTTTCAAAACGCTTTACTGCTCCTTGGTCTATTCGGCGGAAAATATGCTTTTCGAGCATTTTTTAACTCCCGAAATATGGCAAAGCGCAATAGGGCACGAGCTTCCCCTCACGGGCGAGCCGCTTATGGAACTCGTTTACGCTATGCTTTTAACGGGCATAGGAAGCGCGATTATGTTTAACTGCGGCGCGTCGTCGGGCGGAACGGATATTATCGCGCTCATTATAAAGAAGTACACTAAAATCGATACGGGCAAGGCGCTTCTCGCCACCGACTTCGCAATAGCCTGCTGTGCGTTTACTTTCGGAGCGGAAGCGGGATTATTCTCTATCCTCGGTCTGTTCTCCAAGGCGTTCATTGTTGACGGCGTTATCGAAAATATCGGCAAGACCAAACATATCACGATAATTACCAACTCTCCCGAAAAGATTGCCGATTATATTCTGAATATAATGCACCGCGATTTCACGAGCTATAAGGCGACGGGCGGATATACGGGCGCGGAAAAGACGGTTATGATTACAGTATGCAAGCGTTCGGAAGCGCTTAAACTGAAATACAACGTCAAGAAAATCGACGCCCTGTCCTTCGTGATTATTACCGACGCGAACGAAATTCTGGGCAAGGGTTTCAGGGAAACAACTTAAATCAACGAAATATAATAAAAAGTTCCGCGCAAAACGCGGAACTTTTTTTATCGCCTTTATTAACCCTTGACGGCGTTTATCTGTTTATTATTTTTAATAATTCGTAAATATGCTTAACCGTCATTGCGTCCATTTTATTAAGCTCGTCGATTATAGCTGAATATTCTACGGGAAAATTAAATCTGTCCTCGAAAAACTCCCCCAACGAAATATCGAAGTAATTACAGAAATTCAACAGCCCCTCTACCGACGGCATATTTTTTCCGCTTTCTATCTGATTGATATATTCGCTGCTCTGTCCCAGCTCGAGGCTGAGTTTACGGGCGGATATATTGTGCGCCAATCGGATTTTCGCATACCTTTCTTTAATAAAGTTCCTATCCATACCATTATTTTATAATATGTGAATTGATTTTATAAATATTTTCAGAGTTAATTACTTGACATACATATTATAAATATGTATAATTGCGTTATACATATCACATAGGAGGAATTTATGGAAAAACTTGATTTGTTTGACGTTTCCATTCACGAAAGAGATTGGAAATCGTTCAAAAAAACCGCAACGCAGGAAGAATTGCTGATTCTGGGCATAGGAGTTAAATACAGAATTATCAAATCGAGAATACTGACTTACCTTTCGGTTCTGGGTATGATTTTATCGGTGGTAATCGGTCTTCTTTTAATAGGCACGGACGCGGGACTGATTATTTTAATCGGCGGCTATCTCGTATTCGCGTTTCTCGCAACGAAGTCGATACGATATAACGACAGCTTCAGCCAAATAAAAAGGCGGCTTAGCAAAGAGAACAAGGCGGCGTTAAAGTCGGTATTCAAAGTATCCGCCGTTGCCGCGTTTTTCGACGCGCTCTTTCAGCTTATTATCGTTTACGTAACTATTCCCTATCAAGCCGTAATGCTGCTGATAGGAATGATTGCACCGAACTTCGTTATTTCCAAAAACGGAGTTCTGATAGCAATACCAAAGGGTTACGATATAGGCAATCTCGGCGCGATTGGCGAGTACTACGCGAGCTTTTCCCTCTTTGACGATATAGAAAAAACCTCTTACGACAATTCGCACATACGTAGCGACCTTCACGAACGATATGGGCTGTTCTCAAACCGTTCACAGCTCCGACGGAAAGAACTATTACAGCGAAAACGGCAGTTACGTCGGGCACAGCGACGATAACGGTAAAACGATAATCCCCGATTAAATAAAAGCGGCGCGACCATTCGGTCGCGCCGCTTTTTATTTGTTCCGTATAAGACGGTTATCAGTTGTTCTCTGCCCATTCGAGCTCTATCGAACCGATATACGTAACGTTATCGCCTACCGTACCCGTGTGCTGTAAGCAGAAGCCGCCGTCGGTATTAGCGGTAATGGTCGCGCTAAGTTCAACCTTTTCAGCATAACCCTTGTCTATAGCCGTCTGGGGCTGAGGCTTGGTAGTTTCGGCAGTCGCCTTAAGCGTCGTGCCTTCCGTCCATACCTTTATGGTGCATTCGGTAAGATAGCACGAGGATTCTACAGATTCGGAAATGAGTTTTGCCGTACCTGCATTGTACTCGATAAGCGCAAACTTGCAGGAGTCGCCGCTGGAGCGGTAAATTCTGAGTCCGTAACCCGTAAGATTAGTAGTATCGTACTTAATCATTATATCCATATACTGGTTAGAAGAACCGAAGCCCTGCGAAGCCGTTTTACCGGGAGCAACCTTGATAGTAGCACACATATCGCCGAAGTTTTCGCCCTTAGCGGTGTACATAAGGCGCGCGCCGCGCTGTGTCTGATAAAGTCCCGTGTAATCGAGCACGCCGTTCTTAGTACCGGTGCCGTAAGCCCAGGCGTTAGCGTTTGCCGTACCCTGCCAACTTTGCTTTGTCGTGCTGTCCACTTCATCCTCTCCGTAAGGAATCCAGCCGGCGTCAACGTCGGCTGGCTTGTAGCCGTCAACCGTCCAGAAGCCCTGAATAACCTGCGTCTGAGCCACCGTCGAGAACGTATCGATATCGACGGTAAGCTTATTGTTCTTTTCGATTCCGTCAGCGGTAACCGCCGTCGAAGAAACGACTTCTACCGCTTCCCCGTAATTAGAACGAATGTGCTTGCTTTCCACTTTAACTTTAAGGAATTTGCCTACGTATGCGTCAGTAAGTCTAACCGACTTCAAAGGCATATTGCCTCTGCCCACAGCTATTTCGATGGGGTTAGTTCCTTCTGCGTCGTCGCAGACGTACCAGCTTATTCTTGACATATCCGTCCTCGTACCTAGGTCGAGCGCGTAGTCAACCGACGCGCTACCGTTAGCCGCCTGAGCTATCGTAGGCTGCGTGGTAAACGCGGGAGCATCAATAATCGAAGGTTTTACCGTAAGTTCTACAGCCGCCTCATGTCCCATAGCCGAGTCGCAGTTTACGACCACCTTTAAAGTTTCGTCTTGATTGTTTAATTCCTCTTTAAGCGTTACCGTGCACTTGCCGTCCGATTCCTTAGTAAGAGTTACGTATTTTTCGTATTCGCTGTTTGCTAAAGACCAGGTCACGTCGGACGTATAAGCCGAAGTCTGAGGTCCGCTTAAAGTGTAGTTCAATACCGCGGAATCTCCGCCCGTCTTGCCGTATTCGAGGGTATTGCTCGAAGACGTTACTTTGATATTTGTAGCTACGTCCGTAGCGCCGAGCGCCGTTATCTTTTCTTTCTGTCCGAGCGGGTCCCAATCGTCCGTTCCCCTTAACAGATTGTAAACGTTGTATATAGTTTTGCCGTCTGTATCCGTAAGTTTATAAGCCTTAAGAAGTTCCGTACCGGTGATATCTACGCCTGTGTCGGGGCGCTTTCCGCCCGTATCCATTTTAATGGGCTGACCGTTATGAGTAACGTTGGAATAGTAGCTCCTGAACGTAGTACCGTTGACGTCGGACCAGCCGATATTTACCGGCACGGTATAATCGTCGATATATTCGCAGTCAACGAGCGTGTAGGGACCGGACATCTTGGAAAGGTACTGGTCCACTTTATCGGCAACGTTGATATGGCATATCTTCATTTTGCAACCGAGAAGCGTTACACCCGAAGAGCCGCCCCAAGGCTTGGAGCTGTAGAATTCGAAGTCGCAGCCTACATATACCGCTTTCGACGAACCGTTGAGCGAGTCGTCGGTGGATTCGAGATGGCAGTTCACGTAAAGCGCGCGCCCGCTATTGTTGAATGGCATCATATTAAGGCGGCTTACGAAATGCACGTTTTCGGCATAGAGCTTGTCGCCGCTATACGACGCTATCTGACCCTGCGTTATGTTGTTCGTTCTCTTGGGTCTGTTGAGAGAAGGATTTAAAGGATATTCGAGGTCTATGTTGCAGTAGTCGCCGAACGTAAGGTTTTTAAGCGTTAGTCCGTTGCCAGAAATGTTGAACATAGTCCAGTTGCCGCCGACATATCCTTCGTCGTGACCGTAGTTACCCGCGATAACGACGTTTCTCGGGTCGTTCGTAAGACCCGTGATATGAAGGTTCTGGCAGGATTTAACGATGCCGAAAGCCTCCGTCGTCGAGGCGGAGTCGGGGTTGTGTATCCAGTAAACGTAAGGCGCGATATACATATTCATAGGCGCGTCCTCCGTGCCGTCCACGAGATGGTCCATCGCCTGTTTGAACGAATTATATACGTTGTCGAAGCCTTCTATCTGTTCGTCGGAAAGCCTTCCGTCTATGTAAATGTTTTTCTCGTTAATCTGTACGGTCGTTTCCTCACCTGCTTCGCCGTAAGTAAACGATTTGCCGTCTTTTGCGAGAACTACGGGGAACTGCTTAACCTGTTCCGCCGCACTGTACTTCGCATAAACTTTAGTATCCGCGTTTAAAGCTTTAGTAAAATCGAATTCGGTTTTGCCGTCCGCCGCCGTGTACCAGCCGTCGAACTTCATTCCCTCTTTTGCGGCGGGCGTCCAGGAGTACGCCTTGCCGTTAGCCTCTATAGTCTGTTCCAAAAGTTTCGTCGTGCCGTCCTCATCGTAGAAAGATACTGCGTATTTGACGGGGGCGCTGACGTGATTGGTGAATTTTGCGTACAAGCTTAAATCGCCCGTAACCTGGGTGGTAAACGCATAAGCCTCGTCGGAATTTGCCGAAATATACCAGCCGACGAAATCGTAACCCTCTTTAGTGGGCGTCCAATTATAAGCCGTGCCGTTTTCAGCAACGGATTGCTCCAAAAGCACCGCATCGCCGTCATAGAAGGTTACGATGCTTTTAGTACCCCCCCCCTCGACGTCGCCGCCACAACCCGCCAAAACGGGCGCTACAGTAGCTATTGCAACAGCAGCACACAACCATTTTTTCTTCTTCATTTTTTTACCTCTTATCGTTTTTTTTCGGCGCCCTCCGCAGGGAAGAAACCCCGCACAGAACCTACCGCTGATTTGATTGTAACACCCTTTTTTGAAAATTACAATAGATAAACTAAAATATTTATGTGAAATTTTATCAAAAAATTTTATAATTTAACAAAAATCGCATTTGCCTCGTTTAAAGACGCGTAAAAGCGGCGCGACCGTTCGGTCGCGCCGCTTTTTATTTTAATTTTATTACTTTACTAATTCTACCGCAGCTTTGGTTTTGGCTTCGATTTCTTCGGGAGTGCCACTCATCATCCAGCTGCCGCCGCAGGCGATAATTTTATCGTACGCGAGATACTCTTTGATATTTTCCGCGTTGATGCCGCCCGTGGGCATAATTTTGAGATAAGGGAACGCCGCGCAGATAGCCTTGATGGTTTTAAGTCCGCCGTAGTTCGACGCGGGGAAGAATTTAAGGGTCGTAAGTCCCTTTGCGATAGCCGCCATCGCTTCGGTAGGCGTAACTATGCCGGGCAGATAAAGCATACCGTGTTCAGCACAGCAATCCGCCACTTCTTCGGAGAAGCCGGGGGAAACGATAAATTTCGAGCCGGCAGCGATTGCCTTTTCGCACTGTTCGCGGTTAATTACCGTGCCTGCGCCCACGAACATATCGGGGAAGGTCTTTGCGGTTAAAGCGATTGCTTCCGCCGCGCAGGGAGTTCTGAAAGTGATTTCCGCGCAGGGCAAGCCGCCGTTTACGAGCGCCTGCATCTTGGGCAGAGTTTCCTCGATAGAGTTCAGAACGACTACGGGAACTATCTTCATCTTCTTAATCTGTTCTATAATTTGTTCGTTGTTCATAATACGCCTCCTTAAAGCGAATTTTTAATTCAATTAATTATAGCACACGAGTTTTTACTTTGCAATAGTCATTTTAAAATTTATACCTTATTAGGCTTTTCGGCTTTGATATTGAGAAACACGGAAAGCGCGGTAACGGCTACGCCTAAAACGATTACGAAAGTCAGCCACATTACGCTTAAACTGCTCGTCATAAGAATGTCCGTTACGTCGCCGTACCAATAGATATAAGGCGACGGGTAAGCGATATTAATAACCAACGCGCCGAAGATTTTTATCGCAACGGGTAAGGCTATATACAGCCCTATGCGCCATTTCTTGTTCTTAACCGCGGCAATGGAAGCGCCCGCGCCGTACAAAAACAACGCCGAGAACGCAGCGAAAAGCTGATGCATAACGGGTGCGTACACCGTTTCGTATTCCCAGTCTAATTCGGCTGTGAATATCCAGTAGCCCGTGGACATAAATACCAAAATCGAAACCAAAAGCAATATCAATATCACGAAAACGATTACCGCGACGGTTATTACCACGACGTACACGAGGTTGCAAAGATATGCGTATCCTACCCTCTTTTTCCAGCTTATGGGCTGAAGCCCCAAAGGCGAGGGTTTTGCGCGGCGGTATATTCCGCAGAACAGCCAGCATATGTAGGGCAAGCTCATCGCCGTTGCGGGAAGAACGTATTCCACGCTGTCCAATCTGTTTTCGATTTCACCCAAAAAGGTGAACGTTATAATGGAAGCAATAATTATTGCGATAATCTCGAACATTTTGCTTCTGTTGCGTTCCGAGCTTAACGGACTTGCGTTAAGCGCGCGGAGATACGCGGTGAAACTGTTATTTAAAAGCTTATCCTTAAAACTCTTTTTCATATCGCACCTCAAAGCCCGAACGGGTCGTCTTTCGCCCCGTTACCCGTTGTTCCCGCGTTCATATACGAACCGCCGTTTGCCGAGGCGGGCATACCGAGCGTATGCACGAAAATCTCCTCCACCGTAGGAACTTTGACGAGAACGCCCTCGCCCGAGATTTCTTTGTTTTTCGTGAGGAAGGTATAGCCGAACATACTCTTTTGCACGCCTATCGCGCACGCCTGCATTTCGGGCGTCATTTCGGGACACTGCACGAGGCGGTAGCCCTCGATAAGCGCGTCCTTTTCCTCGTCGAGCGTTATCCTGCCGTTTTCCATCATAACTATGTAGTCCGCGATTTTATCCAAATCCTCGGTAATATGCGTGGAGAACAGCACGGTGTGCTCCTCGTTCATAAGGTAATCCTGAATGAGCGAAACGACTTCGCTTCTGTCGAAAGGGTCAACGCCCGAGGTCGGCTCGTCTAAAATGAGGATATCCGCGCCCTGACATAATGCGAGAATGAGGCAGTACTTGCGCTGCATTCCGTAAGAAAACTTGCTGAAACGCAATTTGTCGGGCAGGTTGAATTTGAGCATAAGCTTATAGTACAGCTCTTTGTCGAACTTTTCGTACATATTCGCGTACAGCTTGAAAATGCGCTTAGGCTTTAAAAAGGTGTTGAAGTGAGGCGTATCGAACACGCACGCAATCGAATTGAGTATTTCCGTTTCGTGCTCGCAGAACTTCTTGCCGTTGTATAATATACTGCCCGAATCCGCGTTTATCTGCCTCATAAGCGCCTTTATCAGCGTCGATTTACCCGCGCCGTTTCTGCCGACCAAGCCCGTCACGCAACCTTTCCTTATGTTAAGGTTGATATTGTCGAGCTTGAAGTTTCCGAAATCGACGGTAAGGTTTGAAATTTCGATACCGTTCATTATATCCCCTCCGTATAATCCTTCATTATTTTTTTCAATTTCTCTCTTTTAACCGAATTTTTGTCGGCGTATTCCGTTACGCCGTCGAGCCGAGCGCGGATTTCCGACAAAACCGCCTCGTCGGCTTTAACCTTGTCTATCTGCGCGACGAAAACGCCCTTGCCCTGAACCGCGCGGCAAAACCCTTCCCCGCACAAATCGTCGTACGCGCGCTTAGCCGTAATTACGCCGATTTTAAGCTCGCGGGCGAGCGTCCTAATCGATGGAAGCATTTCCCCTTCTTTGAGCGTTCCCGAAAGGATTTGGGCGCGAATTTCGCTTTCTACCTGTTCGTAAATCGGCACGACCGAATCGTGCCTTAAAATTATGTGCATACCGCGCCTGCCTCCTTCTTTTCGTTTATACTGTTATTATATGATAGTTACAGTTATATGTCAAGGATTTATCGAAAAAAAGCCGACGGAGCAGTTCGCTCCGTCGGCTTTTAATAAATTCAGTTTTGTTCTTTAAGGATTTTTATAAAGTTTTCGTTGTTTAAGGGGCGGGAATAATAGAAGCCCTGAAAATAATCGCAGCCCATTTGTGTGAGCATATTCGCCTGAGCCGCCGTTTCGACGCCCTCCGCCACTATTTCCATATTCATATCCTTAATCATACTTATCGTGTGCTTTAAAAGGCTGGTGGACTTTTCACTGTCCGCCGCCGCCCAGACCAAGGATTTGTCGAGCTTGATGAGCTTGAACGGATATTTCATCATCGTAACGGTATTCGAAAAGCCCGTGCCGTAATCGTCCAGAGCAAACGACATTCCCTTTTCGATAAGCTTCTGCATATTGTTTTTAAGCATTTCCTCGGAAGCTACCGCCGCGCTCTCCGTCATTTCGAGGTTTATCTTGCCGTAATCGAGACCGTACTCGTCCATTATGCCCCTTAAAACCTCGTTTAAGCTTTCCTGCATACACTGCACTACGGACAGATTGACGTGAACGTTTTCAACGCCCAGTTCCCAGAGCTTGCGCTCGCTTATGAAGCGGCAAACCTCACGGAACACGAATTCGCCCATTTCAAGAATCAAACCGTTCTTTTCGGCGAGCGGAATAAACTCCTCCGGACTTATAACGCCAAGCCCCGTTTCTTTAATGCGGATTAAAGCCTCCGCGGAAGTGAGGCGCTTTTGTTTTACGGAATAAATGGGCTGATAGAATACTTCGAACCCGTCCTCTTTAAGCGCCTGCCGCATAATCTGCACTATCAGCGTTTCGCGCTGTCCCTTTTCAAGGATATCCTTGCGCGCGATTATCGTTTCGTTGTGGTCGGGTATGCTCTTTTCGTCAAGGCATATGTCCATTATGCTCAATGCGTCCTTCGGCTGTCCCGCAACCTCGGGGCACTGAATAAGGCAGGTATTGACCGCGAGCGAAATGCCCGCGCCGTTTGAAACGAAGGGGCTGGAAAAGCGGGCGTAAATTTTATCCGTTAAAATTTTGCCGTCCTCGCCCTCGTTTAAAATTATAGCGTACTTCGTCTGCGAAACGATGAAAACGTGCTTTTTGCCCGCCGTACTTATGAGGAACTGAACGATTTCTCTTATAATTTCGTTTTCGCTTTCTTCACCAAGCGCGTCGCCTACGTAGCGCAACCCTATTATGCGCACGCCGAGCACGCCGAATTTTTTACCCCTTACAACGTTATTGTTGAAAACCGCTTCGAACGCAAGGCCGTTAAACGCGCCCTGCCTTTTGTCCATATAATTTTCGGGGTTCTGCAAGGACATATAGATGAGCATAACGGCTATGGTTAAGCCGAACTGCTGAATGAGAAGCTCGGGTATTATCATCTGTATGATTATACAGATTAAACAAATCGCGACGTACAGATAAATAGTTATTTCCTGTATCCGCGTGAAAACCTTTCTTCTTATTATGACGTAGATAAGCGAGCCGATAATGTACGCGAAAGTAATTGCGTACTGCGCGTACAACAAAGGACCGTGTACGTATTCTCTGTTTTCGTTAAACCAGAAAATGCCCGCCCCGTTCAAGAACGGCGAAATCAACACGAAGATAATCTGCAGAACGAACGGCGCGAGAACGGCACCGTATATCCATTTTTTGATTACTTTTTTGTCCCTGACGACGGAAAGTATGTAAAGAATATAAATTACCGGATTCGTAACCACCGCGCACAAATAAAGTATTTGCGGCACGTAGCACAACCAAAGCGGTATCTGCCGAGAGTATTTAAGCACTTCCGCGCTGGCTATATCGATTATTACGGTAAAGAGCGCAACGGACATAAAGACCATAAAAAACAGCGAAGTGCGCGTTTTTATAGTCTGCCTGTAAAAAAAGCTGAACATTACGGCAGCTATTACGAATATACCGGCATAATCGAAATATAAAATGTAATTCATATCTTTTTTCCTGACGATTTCCGACTTTACTTCCCGTCCGTTGAAAATTGAATGCGTCGCTTTAAGCTATTATACACGAAACTTTTGCCAAGTGCAATAGAAAACCGATTATTCCTATAATTTAAAATATTCCTCCGGAATTAAGCGGGCGCAACGATTTTCGTTGCGCCCGCTTAATTTTATTGCGTTTTATTTTTTCAAAAGCTTAATTTTTTTAATCGAGATAAAGTTGATTGCTATATATGCGCACACCAATAACGCGGTTGCGGCAAGAATGACCGCATACATAACGTCGGTATTCACGCCGTTTTCGAAGAAGTACAGGTTGCAGTCAACGGAATCCTTTATTGCCTCCACCACTTCGGCGGGGAAACCCGTAGCCGACATTTCGTTGAACACCCCGCCCATCATATGGTTGCGAATAAGCGACGTGCCGTAAGTGCCGGGGAGAAACATAACCGTATTTCTTACGCCCGCGCCGAACTGCGAAAGGGGCATATACGCGCCGCAGATAAAGCCGTAGCCTGCCGACACGATTGCGCCCACCGCCGTAATCTGCCCCTGCGACGACAGAAAAGAGTTGATAATCGCCGACAGAACCGTGCCGAAAAGCGTGAGTATAACGACGTCCGCGAGAATGAGCATTACGTCGGCAAAGCTTAAAAACCAGCCCGTACACGCAATATATATGAAGCAGAGCGCAGTCGCAAGCAGACAGATAATCATCGTACTTATAACCGTCGCCGCGTAATACGCAAGCGCGAGCGTGGACTGCCTGACGGGCGACATTAAAAGGTCGTCCCGTGCGCCGTTCACCTTGTCCTGCACCATTACGAAGTTTGCGCAGAACGCAACAGTTACGCACGAAACGGCGATAAGCGACGAACACAGCTCGCCGCCCACGAGTCCGGAAATAATACTTTCGCTGACTTCGAATCCCTCGGGAAGGTTAGAAACGAACGAGTCGCGGTAAACGTTGGCGAGGAAAGTCGCAAACAGCACGAGCAAAACCATGGGCGTTATAAGCGAGGTGAAAACCATTCCCTTGTCCTTTAAAAACAGTTTTACGTTGCGCTTTAAAAGATATAAAAAAGTCGTCATAAAGTTTCACTCCCTTTAAGTTCTTTGCCCGTAACCGCCAAAAACACGTCGTCCATATTGCCCTTGGAAATTTCGAAATCGGTGAAAAGCTCCCTGTGATTTGAAATAAGCTCCGCCGCGTGAGCGGTGTCGGGAACGCTTATGCGCACCGCGCCGCCCACTTCCCTGCAAGCATAGCCGAGAGAAGTTAACTCGGCCATATCCCGCCCGTAAACGGTGATATAGTCGTTGGTATATGCGTTTTTAAGCTCTAACGGAGTACCCTCCGCCACCTTTTTGCCCGCGTCCAGAATTACCACGTAGTCAGCGTCCGCCGCCTCCTCCATATAGTGCGTGGTAAGAAAGACGGTAAGCCCTTCCCTTTCGCGCAAATCGGAAACGACTTGCCACAAGAGCTTGCGCGTCTGCGGGTCTAAGCCAGTGGTCGGCTCGTCTAAAATAAGAATTTCGGGTTTATGCAGAAGCGCCCGCGCGATATCTATGCGCCTGCGCTGTCCGCCCGACAGTTTGCCTAGCGTGCGCTTCGAAAGGTCGGCAAAATTCAGAAGCTCCGACAATTCCTTGTACCTCGCTTTGAACTTATCGCCCGTAATTCCGTACAGCGCGGCGCGGCTTTGCAGGTTGTCGTAAACATTTAAATACTTATCGAGCGCACTGTTCTGAAACACTACGCCGAGGCGGCTTTTAACCTTTGCGGGCTTTTCGTCCGCGTCCTCTCCGTCTATTAAAACCGTGCCGCCGTCCTTTTCCGTTTTGCCGCATATTATGGAAATAGTCGTGCTCTTGCCCGCGCCGTTCACGCCTAAAAAGGCAAACAGCTCGCCCCTGCGCACCGAAAAACTCAAATCCTGTACGGCGCGAACTTCCTTAAAACTCTTATTCAGATTGCGAATTTCTATTATCTTGTCCGAAGCCATATTCTTCCGCCTCCTTTTTTGCTTTCTCGCTCCTGCGCTTTTTCAACGCCGAATTTATATTGCCCGCCTCGATAGACGAATTTAAATAGGTTATGCCGATAATGCTTGCGTCAACGACGAGCACGACCGCGAAGAACACGAAAAATCCGCCGACGCCGCGCCACATTCCTATAAACCACCCGACTGTAGGAAGCAGGATTTCAAGCAGAATACCGTGAATTATAATGCGCAAAACCGTTTGTCTGGAAGTAAGCTCATTTTTCGAATAGAACACGAACACGGGCAAATCCGCGACGAGGGCGAAAATCATTATCTTCCAGAAATAATTTAAAGGTATCGAAGTATCCCCATCGGCAAGGCTCCAGAAAAAGGTAACGATTACCGTCATACCGTATATTAAAAAGTATTGATAACAGAAATTTTTTAAAATCCGCTTAATATTCATAACCGCCCCCTTATAGCCCCATTATCCTTTTCAGCGAGGATACGTACTGCCGCGAAACCATTACCTTTTCGCCGTTGTCCAGCGTTGCCGTAAACTTGCCGTACAGCGCGGGCGCAACGCACAGAATTTTGTCAGCGTTTATTACCGTGGACTTGGTCGCGCGGAAGAAATGCGTTCCGTAAGTCAGTTCTTCGAATTCGTAGAGTTTAAGCTTACTCTCGTACACTTCGCTCTCGCAATAAATAAAGGAGTTGTTTTCCACGACTTCGAAATAATATATTTCACGCAGCGGGAGCTTGTAAATTTCCCCGTCCTTAAAGGCGGTTACTCCGCCTATAACCGCGTTAAGCGTCCTCGCGGCGTAGGTCAAGTCCTCGGTGATTTTTCTGCACCGAACGATTATAACCTCGTCTTCACCCTCTTTTACCTTTTCGTAAATAATGCGCATAATTTTCTCCGTTATTTATAATAACATATTTCCGTTTACGTGGGTAAATATTACGGTTAAGTTGCCGATATATCCTTTTAAGTTGCGTAAAATAAATTGCACGCGTACGAAAACGTACGCGTGCATACTTTTAAATATATATTCAAAAATTTGTTTTTTGCCGTAAAAATTCCTTTATCTTTTTTCCGTCCGCATAACCTTTGTCATAGAGTTTTTGCAAAGACGGTTTATCCTTGTGTAACGTATCGACGCCGCAGGTATCGTCGGGCGAAACGATAAGCAGTTTGCCTTGTTTTGCATATTCCCGCGCCAACGCCACGCCCTCGTTATAATGCTCTGCGCGCAAACGCAGCATTTCCGCCGCCTGCGGATATTTCTTTTTTATCCGTTTTGCGATTTTCGCGTCGCTGCCTTGCTCGCGCGGTTTGTCTTCGGGCTTGGTCAAAATAAGAATTACCAAATCACAACCCAATTCAAACGCCTTTTTTACGGGAACGGGATTACCGAGCGCACCGTCGTAATAGGGTTTTCCGTCAATCATATAAGGCTTATTAATAAACGGAATAGACGACGAAGCTTTAAGCGGGGCGTAATTATCCTGCGACATCGAGCTTTTATCAAAATATACCGCTTCTCCCGTCTTTGCGTCGGTTGCAATAACGAGAAGTTCGGTGGGATTGTCGCGCAACGCGGGATAGTCGAGCGGGTTTTCCCCGTCGCTGTTTGACAGCGTTCCGTAAACGTAGTCCACGTCGAAAAAAGACCTCTTGAAAATGAAATTCCTTAAACTTGCATAGCGCTTTCTGAAAGCGTATTGGGTATAAAACGTATGGTTACGACCCCTTTGCCGAGCAAGGAACGACGCTAAATTTGCGCTTCCCGCCGAGATAGCAAGCGCAAGGTCAAATTCTACGCCGTTATCCTGACAATAATCCAATACGCCCGTCGCATAAATTCCGCGGAAGCCGCCGCCAACGTCAATAACTCCGACTTTCATACAAATCCGTTTCCTCCCTTACTATTCTGAAAGTATATACACGAATAAGTATAACATTTTTTGTAAAGCACAACAACCATTATCGGTAAATAAAAGTAAAAAAGTGCGCGAATAATCTCATTCGTGCACTTTTTGCGTAGGCGTTTAATCCACTTCCCAACCTTCAATCACGCTTATGATTTGCTTTTTTCTTTTGTGAGCGTACTCGATGGCGGTATAAGCCCCGCCGCCGTGTATCATTACACCCGCAACGACGTAGTCAACGGTATCTGCAAGAAGTTTATTCGTTTCGATAATGGCAAATCTATGCGGAACGCGCTTTGACAAAAGATAAACGCTGTCGTCGAAGCATTTCGGCACTCTGAAAGCGTATTCCGGCTCGTCGGGCGGATTTTGCGGTATATACGAGAGCACCATAGTATTTCTGATTTGCGGGTAGCGCGCTTTAAGCTCGTGGACTAAGTTACTGCAAAACACGTCGAACGCGCCGCGAAAACCCGAATAGAATTGCGTTACTCCCTTATTCTCTATAAGGTCCGTAATTATATCTATCAGCTTTTCTCTGTACGGTTCTACCTTCATACGACTGTGACCGAAAAATGCACACGAAAACATAAAAAAGATGCCGTCCTCCTTGCGAAGAACGACACCGCAGAATATACCGTTCATCGCTTTGTTGTCAGACAAATTACATTTCTCGGACGAGATTTGTATGCGACTAATAGAGTATAGTTCTACCAAGAGCTATACTCGTCCGAAAATTAAAAAATATGCAATTTGTCTGACCTTTTCATTTTAGCAAATTACGGCATTTATGTCAATGAAAAAATTAAACTGCCGACCTTCGTTTTCCGTTTCCGTGATAGAGAAAAAGCTCTCGGACAATTTGTCCGAGAGCTTTTAACTTCATATACTACTTTACCCGCTATTATTTCCCTTTTGGCGTCGTGGGTTTCTGCGTTGCAGGTTTAGTTGCAGGTTTAGCTGCGGGTTTGGTTGCCGCAGGCTTTGCAACAGGTTTAGCCGCCGCGGGTGCGGGCTTTGCCGCAGTTGCCGCAGGTTTAGCCGCCGCAGGTGCGGGCTTTGCCGCAGGTGCCGCGGGTTTAGCCGCCGCAGGTGCGGGCTTTGCCGCAGGTGCCGCGGGTTTAGCCGCCGCAGGTGCGGGCTTTGCCGCAGTCGCCGCAGGTTTTTGTGCCGCGGGTGCGGGCTTTGCCGCAGTCGCCGCAGGTTTAGCCGCCGCGGGTGCGGGTTTCGCCGCTGTTGCCGCAGGTTTAGCTGCCGCGGGCGCGGGCTTCGCCGCAGTCGCCGCAGGTTTAGCTGCCGCGGGCGCGGGTTTTGCCGCAGTCGCCGCAGGTTTAGTCGCCGCGGGTGCGGGCTTCGCCGCTGTTGCCGCGGGTTTCTGCGTTGCGGGTTTCTGAGTTGCGGGTTTCTGAGTTGCTATTTTCTTTGTTGCATATTTCTTTACAATAGCTTTTTGAGTTGCAGTTTTGCGTCTTACAACGAAGAACACGGCTACGCCACCCGCAATCAGTATAACGAAGACGATAGACAACACTATCCACAAAACCGCGTTAGAATCAGCGGGAGCTTCCGTTTCGTCCGACGCTCCGCCTTGGTTAGGGGATTGGTTTTCGTCGATTGTTCCGCCTAATTCCGACGACGAGCCTCCACTCGGCGTTATTTCGGACAAGCTCGGCATTTCTTCGCCGTAGGGAGATTCGTTTTTAGTGGTATCCTCATAGAGATTTATCATTGATACCGTTGTAAACACGCCGTCGTTCGCGTTTGTTTCATACAGCTCATCCATTACCAATTTTACGTACTGCCCGTAAACGCTTTCGTCAAAATGAACTGCCTTTAAATCGTCTATGTTCTCAAAGCCTTCACGCGTTCCGGCTTTCTTCCAGCTTCCGTCTTCACCCGTTTCGCTTACGTAAACCGTTGCTTTTTTCGCAAAGATGCTGAAGTTCGTGTTATATTGGTTCTGGACGAATTCCAACGCCGAAATATATCTGGGAACGTCCAGTTTAATGATTAAGTACGGCTTATTCTCCTCTATGACCTGACCTTTTTCGTCTAACATCGACGCTTTAATGCTTACGGTATAGTCGGTGTGCCAATACGTTTTGGCGTTTCCGTCGATAGCGTTTACGGCGTAATTAGGTCTTTTCGAATCTTTGGATTGAGTAGAAAACTCTACCAACGTTAAATAGTTTACGCTTATATATTTTCTGTCTTCGCTATCGGTGTCGGCGGTAAACGTAAATACCCTTCCGTCGCTAGCCGGCTTTTGGGCGGTACCCTTTATCCTGACCTCTATTGCTTTATCGCCCGAACAGTCGGGAGAAGCTTCCGAATAAGCCGTCCAATCCGAAGCGGGCGTATATTCGTCATCGGTTTCTTTGAGATATCTCCATTCATACGAAGCGTCAACGCCTATTATTCTGTTTTCCCAGTCGTTGGCGTACAGGGTATCCGGCATAGCAGGCTTTGCCCCGACGTCAATTCTGTACGCGTTATCGGGAGAAGCACCTACGATATAAACGTAAATGTCGTTATCGGTCGAAATAGAGGATATTTCTTTTTCATTTAATTGATAGGCATGGGAATCACCCGGGTTAAAAGTAACTTCCGTCCAGGTTTTTTTGCCGTCTAAGCTATATTTCCAAGTGAAACTACCGTCGTTATAAGAATCCGCCCAAACGATTTTGCCCGTGTCGAACGAGAAGCTCGCAACCGCCGTATCGGTATTTCCCAAAAGATAACTTACTTTCGACTTAGCCGCAGTGCTTCCCGAAGCTTTTGCCTTTGCCAATGCGTTAACTTCGATAGTTTTTAACTGCGTAGTAAATAAGGGGTCGTTAAGAGTAGCTTGAACTGCGGCAACGTTGGTTTTTTCCGTGTCCGTGAACAAGCGGAACAGACAGTGCATAGCCACAGGGTGGTTCCAAAGCGTGTCGCCGATACGAGTTGCCAAAGTGCTGTAATCAACGGCGGTTTTTGCCGTGTTTGCCTTGTAAGTCGTAACAAGCCCGTACCAGGCGTCAAGATTTAAAATCTGGGTGGATAAAGCCTTTTCATACAACTTTTCCTGCTTATTCACGTCACCCTGATATACTTTCGCAAGCCAACAATATTCTTCCGCTCTCACTAAATTATCGTAATCATCCAGACACAATTGAGCGAGGTGGAAATAAACGACGGTACCGCCGGAATTTCTTTGCCAGGCTTCGTTGCCCCAGCCGAGCAAATGCCTCTCGCCTTTGGTAGCAGCAAGCCATCCGCCGACGTCGTTATCTATTTTCCAGGAACCTTTTCCGTTGGCGTCTTTACTGAAATATAATATTGCCGCGTGTCCGGGCTGACCGATTACGTTTGCGGGAATACCGCGGGACGTTCTGATATTTACACCGCTCTTGGAAATACCGCCGCACACCGAGCCCGTTTTGAACTTATTGTTAAAGTTCATCCAGACCTTTTGAAGCTTTGCTACGCCATCGACTTTTCTCGAAACGGACATTGTATAAGGCTGTTCGCCTTCGCCTGCGGGAACGATATATTTCGCGTCCCACAGTCCGTAGTGTGTTATATTTGCGTTTTTGTGGGCGCTTTCCGATATCTGGTCTTTGGCTAATGCCGTACCTACGTTATCGTCTTCTATTATTACGTTGTTGCTAACTTTGACCTCTCTGCTATCTACCGAAAACAGTGCGTTAAAATAGTCATAGTTTGCATCATCGTAGAATACGGGGTTGTTATAGTTGGGGTCGGTATATCTTACGTAGGAGTGAGGAGTGTACAAATTGCCTACGTTATTGGGGGCGTTGTTTATTCTCGTCTGAACGTAGTCGTTGAGCCAAATTAACGACTCGTCGTCGATAATGGCACACATAAGCCAACGCATTTCTTCAACCTTTAAGCTACCGAACATATTCATCGTTTCGGACTTCCAGCTTCCGTCGGCATTTCTCGTCGCAACGAATCTTTCGGTCTGATACAAATATTTGAAGATTGCGTATCTTCTGTTTGCCTCGGACTGATTTGCTTTAACGCTAGCTTGCAAATAGGAGCCTATGGTGCTGTCGTGAGTAAGCGCAACCGAGAACATCATAGTTCTGCACAGCTCGCCGAAGGTTCTTTTCGGCATGAACTTGTTGCCGGAGCCCGGATTACCGTCACCGGACAGTAACGTAGTATCGCTTAAATCGTTTTTATAGCTCTTATACAGCCCCGACAAAACGGTCAGAGAGTTATAGTAATTGCCTTTAAACGGAGTTCCGCCGAGCATAAACTCTCTTAAACTGTCTAAATCGTTTAAAAGCCAATCCAGAACGGCTTTGTTCGCCTCGTTGGCGTCGCCACTTTGGGTCATAAATCTTTTTAAAGCATACTGTCCTACTCTGCTTACAAGTTCTCTTTGTAATACGAGCAGCTCCAATTCCTTATCGGCAAACAGATTCGCCTGCATATCGTCCAAATTCGCATTTGCGACTTTGGCTTTTATCTGTGCGTCGTACACGTCAAGCGACTTAACAGCCTCGCCGTCGTCTAAAGAAGTCGATAATTTAGCGTCCGCCCATACTACGTAGTCCTGTGCGTTAGAACCATTGTGTTCGGCAACCAATCTTATCCACTTTACTCCCGTTACGTCCATCGTAAAATAGTTGAAATTCTGATTATATTTTATTAAGGTCTTGGCTGCGGGATTCGGAGTCCAATTTACTCCGTCTTCCGAAGTCTGAACGTATAAAAGCACTCCGTTTGATTTGGACGCGGAGGAAAGAAGTCCGCCATACGCCGAAAAATACTTATACTTTTGGCTGAACTCGCTTATATTGAAAGCCACGCAAGAGGGTCCGTGCGCATATATACCATATTTAAAAGTGTACCACGCGTCTTCTATCTTTGCTTGCATAGCGCCGCCGGGTATATTTGCTAAATTTGCCGGCGCCATGAACAACCTGGTATTACCGAGCGACGATGATTTGGACGAGTTGTGTGTTATACGCGACGTATCGGACAAATATAATACTTTCTCCGTATCGTAGTTTGAATTTTCCGCGGCAAACGCATTTATAAAATTCGCTCCCGCACTACCGAAAAATATAATTACGCACAAAAATAAACTAGCTAAAACCACGATTGATTGCTTTATTATTTTCTTTACCATAAATATGCTCCTCGCAAAAACCAACCAAATATTAAAAATTATATATAATATAATATCATATTAATAATAAAATGTAAACAATTTTATTATTCCTAATAGACCTCTCAAATTTTACCGCTCACGCCCTTTATGCGTTCGCTCCTCTCAAAACGCCAAAACAGCACACCGTGCCGTTTTGAGAACGCGTTTTTCGTCCTTCCTCCTCCGGGAGGATAATTTCATAATAACAAAACACCTTGCGGCGTGCTTTTTTATTAAAATCCGGCAACTTCCTTCTCGAAAGGCGTAAGGATATGCGCCTTTCTCGGTCACCGCTCACGCCCTTTATGCGTTCGCTCCTCTCAAAACGCCAAAACGGCACACCGTGCCGTTTTGAGAATGCGTTTTTC
The DNA here is from genome assembly GCA_964598465.1 of uncultured Clostridia bacterium. Classification (GTDB taxonomy): domain Bacteria; phylum Bacillota; class Clostridia; order Christensenellales; family Borkfalkiaceae; genus Coproplasma. Next base: position 21,298 of record CAZRCE010000013.1, read on the forward strand.
GTCCTCCCTCCTCCGGGAGGATAAATTACTAATAACAAAAAAACAAAAGAACACACCGAAGTGTGTTCTTTGTTTTTGAAATCCGGCAACTTCCTTCTCGAAAGGCGTAAGGATATGCGCCTTTCTCGGT
>CAZRCE010000014.1:0-20555 GCA_964598465.1 uncultured Clostridia bacterium
CGCGCACTTGCCCTCCATTACGGGCATACCCGCTTCGGGCCCTATATCGCCCAAACCGAGAACGGCAGTTCCGTCGGTTATTACGGGTACGGTATTCCAACGGCGGGTAAGCTCGAACGACTTTTCCACGTCGTCGTGAATAGCCATACAAGGCTCGGCAACCCCCGGAGTATATGCGAGCGAAAGCGCTTCCCTGCTGTCCACGGGCACGCGGCACACCGTTTCGATTTTGCCCTTCCACTCTGCGTGCTTCTTCAAAGATTTTTCTCTGTAATTCATAATTCGTCCTAAGTTTAAGAGAAGTACATCGGGGTTATAGTACCGTTATTTACGGTCACGCCGCCCGCGCCGTTTCCGCTCGTCTTTACGCTGTCTTTTCCGCCTCCGTTTCCGTCGGAAGCAGTTACCGTAAGCGAGTAAGGCGAAGCCGTGCCTCTGACGAAATACAGCGCCAAAACGCCGTTGTAATCGGCGGCAAGCTCGAAATAAACGCTCGCCTGCGTAGCCTCGTATTTATCGCTTCCTACCACGAAATTGCCCGCGGGCAAATCGCCGATAGCGTTCTGGTTAATGCTTACGCCGTCGTAAACGAAGTCGATTGCGGAAACCTTACCGGGCGCAACGCCGCTGATATCGGCTGCCGCGCTCGAACCTATATCGAGGTAAATGAAGTGCGCGCCGCCGGTACCGTTCTTCTGCAATATAAATTCAATGTTGCCCGCTTCGATTTCCTCTGCTTTTACGTTGTACTCGTAATAGAATAAAATACCCGTCGCCAATCTCTGTTTGATTATCGTCGTAGCTTCTACGTCGCTACCGTGTACGCTAAAATCGGTGTCAACGTAGAAAGGATTATCTTTATCCGCGTTGGTCCTTACTATCTTATCCAAAGTAAAGCCGTCACCGTCGGACTGCGAGTACATTATAAATCTGAATTTACCCACTTGCGCAGGCTTAAACCAGATTGCACTGTTCGGCAACGCAACGCCGTTGGTATATGCGCTGTACACTAACTGATTGCCATACTGGTCGTTACAATCGGTAAGCACGTTGCCGTTCTCGTCAACGGGCAAATTAGCGTTACTTCTGAAACCTTTGCCGTAGGTTTTACCCATCCAGTTTATCTGTCCGTGATAAGACCACTGAGTTTTTTGAGTGTTGCCGTAGTTCATAGTGCTTACGCCGTCCTGACTGATTCGGATAGTGGTAAACGTCTTTTGCGAACCGATTTCCGGCAACAGTTTTTTAACGTTTGCGGGCAAATCTGCGAATTCATCGTCAGTCAATTCACGGAAACCTTGCGCGGACTTACATCCGGTACCATCATTATTCGATATATATTCGTCAAACGTATAAAACCAAGCGGGAACGTTAGTAGAAGTTACACCGTTCGAATCTCGCCAATCGAGCCAACCGCTATTAGGGTCGGTCATTCGGTCTATAAAAGTAAACTGTTTAGTATCGAACTTATTCTGGTTACCCAGGAAATAACCGACGTTCTGTTCCGCGATTCCCTCTTGTGCGTCCGGACCGGTATAAGTCGAATTAGCTACGTCCGCCGTGAACGCAAGTTGCGCGCCTTCACCCGGCGTAGGTGTGCTGTTCTGCGTATCTACGGTCGGGAGCTTAACAGACGCATCAGCCAAAGGTTCATCTTTGTTTCCTTTCGCATACTCAACGCCGTATTTGCCTTTATAAATATCGTTAAGCCTTTCAACCATCGAAGCGATATCGAAGCTTGCGCCGAACGCCGCGCCGCTGCCGCCATTTCCTTCGGCGGGTTTGCCGCCGCCCGTTACGGAAGAATCGATATCCGTGCCGAGCTCGCCCAAAATCGAATTGTAAGTGGTATATCCCGCTTTTCTTGCGAGAAGCGTGCCCTTGTTTACGCCTATCGACTGTACGAGTCCGTTTACCTGACCTACCGCAAGCCCCGCCGCACGGAGCTTATCCGAAGCCACCTCGCCAGAGGCGTACTTGGTATCTACGAACGAATTTTCTTTTTCGTCGGCAATTTCGACCGTGGGATTTGACAAAATGAAATTCGTTATAGACGAATCTTCCGCGGTTGCGCCGAAGAAGCCGACGTAATTTGAAAATTCGTACTCCGTAAGGTTGGTGGACGCCGAAACGGTGAGCACGTTTTTATTCGTTGAAACCTTGAGGTTGGAAATCGTCTTGCCGTTGCCGTTGAAAACGCCCCTGAAAGGATAGGCTGCGTTGCCGATAGGCGGGATAATATACTTCGTCGTTCCCGCTTGCATATCGAGCGCGGAAGAAAGATTTTCGTCAAGCTCGAAATAGTAAATACCGCTGTCGTAGAAGCCGTTATTCTGCAACCAGGCAAGGTTGTAAAGGTGCACGGGACGGTTGATGATATAGGGGTCGTCTTGCGTGCCGCTGCCGCCCGCGTAATACCCCTGCGAGGAAGAACCGCCGAACTCGGGATTATAGCTTGCGGTATCCACAAGCCACGCGAAAGCCTGCCCCACTGCGAACAGTGCGACAATCGCGGCAACTATGAAGTTGACGATTTTCAAGGCTTTCGTTTTCATAAATCTCCTCTCACAATTTTTTTGACGTTCGACGATGTCAAAAAAATTCGTGATTTCAGGGCTTCTCGCCCTCTTTGCAAAATTTTAAGGGCGCACGATTATATAATTTTGCAAATTCACCTCGCCGAGGCGAAAGTATTCGCAAATTGTGGCTCGCTACGAAAAAGTGTGATTTTTCGTGCGAACGTAATTATTTTAAACACTCTCAATTTTTCTGGATATGCGCTATTCAACGAATATTCCCGTAATAGTTCCTTCGGAGCCACCTCTGCCTACTACTAGCGTTTCACCTGCATTCAAACTTACTTCTACGTAACCGCCCGTTACGGTACCTGAAGTCGTAGTTTCGCCGACGGTTAATTTTACATCAACGTCAATAGCTATTTTTACTTTGCAATTAGCTTTCGCAACTATCGTAATAGTGGTCGCGCTTTGCAATTTAAGATTTATATTATTTTTTGTTGCTATCTTAGACGTATGCGCAACTGTTACGGACGTTAAATACTTTTGCGCGTCAGCAGAAAGCGATACTTCGTAAGTCTTTAAATCTTTTGCATCACGGAAATCCTCTATTACAGAATAAGTAACGCTCGAAGAATTGACGGTTACCGTGCAGGTTGCGGTGAAGCCGCCGTCTTCGGTGGTTACGGTTATCGTAGCTTCGCCCGCGCCGACAGCCGTCACGACGCCGTCTTCAACCGTTGCGACGGAAGTCTTGTTAGACGACCAGGTAACGGCTATATTCGTTGCGTTGGCAGGAGCTATCGTAGCAGTGAGCGTTACGGTATCGCCAACTTTGAGAGAAGCCGTAGTCTTATCGAGAGATACGCCCGTTACCGCTACCAGGGATTGAAGCCTTGCGTACTCCTCCTCCGCGGCGGTAAGCGTATTGAGCTTAGCGGTAGGCACTAAGGCTTTCTGCGCGGCGGTAAGATTTTCGTAAGCCGCTCTCGCCCCGTCGATAGCGCTTCCGCTGGACAGCGTTACCGTGCCTATCGCGTCTATCCTTGCGATTACCGCGTCCGCCGCAGTCTGGTCCTTTGCTTGCTGTACGAGGTTTTCGTAAGCTTCGCGCTTGGATACGAGCGAAGCGTAATTTGCCGAAACCTGCGCTTTCTGGGTATCGTTTAACAGCCCGTACGCGGCTTCCGCCGCTTCGAGCTTGGTTTTGTATTCGTTGGAGGTTGATACGGTGAGCGCGTCAAGTTCGTCAAACTTCGCGTTGAAATCATCGACGGCGAATTGCGAGAACGCGGATTCCGCCGTAGTCAGAACGGCGTAATTGGTTACGAGCGCCTTCTGCGCCGCGGAAAGTCTGTCGTACGCCGCCCTTGCGCTGGCTATTTTCGTGCCGCTGTTTTTATTTACCGTACCTATCGCGCCGATAAGGTCGATAACCTTCTGAACGGTGTTGTCGGGGTCGGGCTGAAGCTCGGCTTCGCCCACGGTAAGTCTGATTATGACGTCGCTTGCGAAAATAATTTCTTTAAGCGATTCGTCGGCGGAAAGCGCCTGGTATAAGTCGGACATATGACCGTCGTCGTAGTCCATTATCAGATAATGGGTTTGCTTGTAGAAGCCGTCCACCATTTCGTCGCTTTCGGTGAAAGTGAGCGTGGCTACGGGGTTATCGTTGATAACCTGCGTGCCTTTTACGAGCGAATACTGCGCCGTACCCAAGCCGAGCGTGCACGCAAGCGGATTGCCAGAAGCCTCCACGCTGTTGAAATGGACGACGTTGGATAAATTGCCGTTATACTGCGAAGTGGAGCTGGACGAGCTTGCCTTCGTCGCGGTGAAATCGGTAGTTTTCGTTCCGACCGATATGTAATATTCTCCCACGTCTGCGGAGAAGCAGTCTATTTCGAGAAGCAACGCGGTCGAACTGAGCGGGTCGGTATTGTATCTTAACATCGTTTCTTCGCCGTTAAGCTCGCCGTCGCCCTGCCCGTTGCTGATTTTCGTATCGCTGACGTGACGCGTCGTTACGGTGTAAGTAATCGAACCGTCCAAAGAACGGCTTTCGGAAAGGAAATACGCCTTTACCGAAACGTCCGCCCGAGGTCCGTTCACTTCCGTCGTTAAATTGTTGCCGTGCACGTCTTCGTTGGAGGCAAACCAGGCGTAGCACGCTATTACGCAAAACGCAATACTGCAAAGAAAGCATACGACTGCCGCGACGAGCTTTTTCGTGACTTTCATTCCCGTTTCCTCCTTTTCGGTATTTAAACGGCTTACACACGCGGGCGCATCACATATGCGCGTATCCGCTGCGCGTACTTTATAATATATTACGCCGTTTCATTTTTATATTGTAACCTCACTGAACGGATTTGTCAATAGCAAATTTCCGATAAACGAAAATTTCCGAAATTTTCATTTACCCGCCGCGATTGAAAAAAGTGTTAAATCAGTCTATTCAAAACTCTATACGGTTGACAAACACTTCGCCGTATTGTATAATACTTAATAACTATTTTAATGCATAAAATTTTGTATTTTTGAATAAAAATACACTTCCGAGGAGGAAAAATATGAAACTTACGGGCGCTGACATACTTATAAACTGCCTTTTGGAGCAGGGCGTGGATACCGTTTTCGGGTATCCCGGCGGCGCGGTTCTGGATATTTACGACGCACTTTACCGAAACGGAAAAATCAACCATATTCTTACCGCGCACGAGCAGGGCGCTGCGCACGCCGCCGACGGCTACGCGAGGGTTACCGGCAAGGTCGGCGTATGCTTTGCCACGAGCGGACCGGGCGCGACCAACCTCGTTACGGGTATCGCGACAGCGTATATGGACAGCGTGCCGATGGTCGCAATCACGGGCAACGTCGGGCTCAGTTTCCTCGGCAGGGACTCCTTTCAGGAAGTCGATATCGCGGGAATTACGATGCCGATTACCAAACACAACTATATCGTAAAGGACGTAAGCGAGCTTGCCGAAACGATAAGAAAAGCGTTCTATATCGCGAACTCGGGCAGAAAGGGTCCCGTGCTTATCGATATACTCAAAAACGTGCAGGTCGCGGAATGCGAATACGAAAAAAAGCCGCCCTATCCTCTTAAAAAACTGCCCGCCGAACAGGGCAGAATCGCGGACGTCGCGCACCTTTTGAACGAGGCGGAAAGGCCGCTTATTATGGCAGGCGGCGGCGTGATTTCTTCCGACGCGTCGGAGGAGCTTATTAAGCTTGCAAAGACCTTGAACGCGCCCGTAACATATACGCTTATGGGCAAAGGCGCGTTCCCCGACGACGACGGTCTTTGCCTCGGAATGGTCGGTATGCACGGCACGGTTGCGGCGGCGAAAGCCGTTATGGGAAGCGACGTAATACTCGCGCTCGGCACGAGATTTTCCGACAGAGTCGCGCTTAACCGCGACCTGTTTGCGAAGGGAAAAAAGGTAATTCACGTCGATATAGACAACGCCGAATTTAACAAGAACGTTAAGGCGGATATGCGGATTTTTTCGGATATCTGCGCGTGCTTAAAGGAGCTTAATCCGCTCGTCAAAAAACGCGAAATCAGCGATTGGGTGCGGGATATTACGGGGTTAAAGCAGAAAAACCATAAAAATACGGACGAAAATTTACTCGCTTACAAGGTTCTCGATACGGCGAGCGCGCTCGCGCCGAAAGACGCGGCTTTAGTCACCGACGTAGGTCAGCACCAGATGTGGACGGCGCAGCGATACGCGGTAAATTCCCCCCGCCGCTTCTGCTCCTCTGGCGGACTCGGCACGATGGGCTACGGCATGGGCGCGGCGATTGGCGCGGCGTTCGGCACGGGCAAGCCCGTAGTTTTGGTTACGGGCGACGGCTGCTTCAATATGAATATGAACGAGCTTTCCACCGCCGTGACCGAGGGCGTTCCGCTGGTTATACTTTTAATGAATAACGGCGTTCTGGGAATGGTAAGGCAGTGGCAGAAAATCTTTTACGGAAAGAGGTTTTCGCAGACCACCCTCGCCAAGAAAACGGACTATAAAAAATTTGCCGAAAGCTTCGGCGCAAAGGGTATCGTAATCGAAAAGAGCGACGAAGTCGGAGAAAAGCTTAAAGAGGCGTTCTCTTACGCCGAAAAGAACCTTGCGCCCGTGCTCGTGGATTGCAGGATTTCGCCCGACGACAACGTTTTGCCGATGATTAAGCCCGGGGCGACCTACGACACGCAGATGGATAAAATGGAGGACTGATTATGGCTGAGATAAAGAAATACACGATAGGCGCGCTCGTATCCAACAAGAGCGGCGTACTGACGAGAATTTCGGGACTGTTTTCGCGCAGGGGATACAATATCGAAAGCCTGAGCGTATGCGCGACCGAGGACCCCGAGATTTCGAGAATGACTGTTATTCTTATCGGCGACGAATATATGCTGTATCAGATGATAAGGCAGATGGACAAGCTCGAAGACGTGAAAAAAATCGGTTGCGCGAACGAGCTTGACTGCGTTTACCGCGAGCTTTTACTCGTCAAAGTAAAAGCCGAAGCCGAACAGCGCGGGCAGATTGTGGAAATTAAAGAAATATACAAAGCGAAAGTCGTCGATTTATCGATTGACACGATGATTTTGGAGCTTACGGGCGACCCCGAAAAGCTGGACGCGTTTTTAAAAGTTTTGGAACCGTATAAAATTTTGGAAATGCAGAGAACGGGCGTTACCGTGCTCGCGCGCGGCGCGCACACCTTAAAAGACAGGGATTGCTACGGAGACCACGTGAATTGAGTTCACAAATTTTCTTTTCTATTCTGCGAAAAGAAAATTTCGTGAGTTTAAGGGCGCTGCCCTCGCGATTGCAATCTAAGGGCAAACTTATTATTTAATTGCAATCGCTCACCTGCTGAGGCGCAGGTATGCGCAAATTGGGGCGCGCTAACGCAAAAGCGCGGTTTTGCTTGCGCATATTATTATTTTTAAATAAAAATTAAGGAAACCTAAATGAACAACACTTTTTCGAACTCGAAGGATATGAGCGCACAGCGCTCGCTTTTAAGGGCTCTCGGCTGGACGGACGAAGAAATTAAAAAACCTATCGTCGGCATAATCTGCGCGCAGAGCGAGATAATCCCGGGGCATATGCACCTCGACGATATCGCTCGCGCGGCGGCGGAAGGCGTTATCGCCGCGGGCGGCAAGCCCGTTATCGTTCCCTCCATCGGCGTATGCGACGGCATAGCTATGGGACACGCGGGAATGAAATACTCCCTCCCCTCCCGCGAGATTATCGCGGACAGCGCCGAAATACTTTTGAGGGCGCACGCGATGCAGGCGGCGATTTTCGTGGGGAACTGCGACAAGATAATTCCCGGTATGCTTATGGCGGCGGCAAGAGTGAATATCCCCTCCGCATTCGTTTCGGGCGGACCGATGCTCGCGGGCAGAGTTCACGGCAAAAAGACCAGCCTTTCCACTATGTTCGAGCAATCGGGCGCGTACGCCGCGGGAAAAATCGACGCGGACGAGCTTAAAAACTTCGAATGCAACGCCTGCCCTACCTGCGGCTCTTGCTCGGGAATGTTCACGGCGAACAGCCTGAACTGCCTTCTCGAAGCTTTGGGTATGGCTTTACCCGGCAACGGCACTATTCCTATGGTATATTCCGCAAGGCTCGCGCTCGCCAAACGCACGGGCGCGGCGGTTATGAATCTGCTTGCGAAAAACATACGCCCTTCGGATATTATGACGGCGAAAGCGTTTAAAAACGCGGAAACGGTCGATATGGCGATAGGCGCTTCGACGAATACCGTATTGCATCTTTTGGCGGTGGCTTCCGAAGCGGGACTTTCGCGCGACGAGGTTTCGATTGACATAATGAACGGCATTTCCGAAAAGACGCCGAATTTGTGCAGACTTGCGCCCGCGGGCGAGCATTATATAGAAGAACTCAACGAGGCGGGCGGCATTTCCGCAGTTATGAAAGAGCTGCTCGACGCTCACCTTTTGGACGGAAGCGCGCTTACGGTAAGCGGACAGACGGTTGCCGAAGTCGTCGCGAACGCGAAAATTTACGACGAGGAAATAATTCGCCCGCTATCTTCGCCCTACTCCGAACAGGGCGGGCTTACGATACTTAAAGGCAACCTCGCCGCCGAAGGAAGCGTAGTAAAAAAATCGGCTGTTGACGAAAAAATGCTTAAACACAGCGGACCTGCGCGGTGCTTCGATTCGGAGGAGTCCGCAATGCAGGCGATTTCTTCGGGCAAGATTAAATCGGGCGACGTAGTCGTTATACGCTACGAAGGACCGGTCGGCGGACCGGGTATGCGCGAAATGCTTACCCCCACTTCCGCCATAGTCGGCGCGGGGCTGGGCGACACGGTCGCGCTTATCACCGACGGAAGATTTTCCGGCGCGACAAGGGGCGCGGCGATAGGTCACGTCTGCCCCGAAGCCGCCGTAGGCGGAACGATAGGACTTCTGCGCGACGGCGATATCATAGATATCGATATCCCCGCCTGCTCCCTTTCCGTAAGGCTTACGGACGACGAGCTTGCCGCGCGGCGCGAGGGCTTTACGCCCCTTAAAAAACCCGCGGACGGGTATCTTGCGTATTACCGCGCGAACGTAAGCTCGGCTTCCGAGGGCGCGGCGAGAAAAAAGATTTGAAGGAGAAGCTCGTATGGGAATGACAATGTCGCAGAAAATCCTCGCTTACCACGCGGGACTTGACAGTGTTAAAGCGGGACAGCTTATAACAGCTAAGCCCGACCTCGCGCTGGCGAACGATATTACGGGACCCGTCGCGATTAAAGAATTCGAAAAAACGGGCGCGAAAAAAGTTGCGGACAGAAATAAAATAGCGCTGGTTATGGACCACTTCGCCCCGAACAAGGATATTAAGAGCGCACAGCAATGCAAAGCCTGCCGCACGTTTGCGATAGCGCAGGATATAGACAATTTCTACGACGTCGGCAGAATGGGCATAGAGCACGCGCTTTTGCCCGAGCAGGGATTAGTCGGCGCGGGCGACCTCGTTATAGGCGCGGACAGCCACACCTGTACCTACGGCGCGTTGGGCGCGTTCTCCACGGGCGTGGGCTCGACCGACCTCGCGGCTTGTATGATTGACGGAAGCTGTTGGTTTAAAGTGCCCTCCGCTATAAAGGTCGTGCTTAAAGGCAAGCCCGCGGAATATATCTGCGGCAAGGACGTAATACTACACCTTATCGGAAAAATCGGCGTGGACGGCGCGCTGTACAAGTCGCTCGAATTCGTCGGCGAAGGCGTGCAATACTTAAATATCGACGACCGCTTTACTATATGCAATATGGCGATAGAGGCGGGCGCGAAAAACGGAATTTTCCCGGTAGATAGCGTTTCGTTGGACTATATGCGGGGACGTTTTAAAAGAGAGCTTAAAATTTACGAGGCGGACGACGACGCGGAATACGACGAAATTATCGAAATCGACCTCTCCGCGTTAGAACCGACGGTCGCCTTCCCCCACCTTCCCGAAAACGCGAAAACGCCCGACGAGTGGGGCGATATCGCAATCGACCAGGTGGTTATCGGCTCGTGTACGAACGGACATATCAGCGATTTACGCATAGCCGCGGAGATTTTAAAGGGCAGAAAGGTCGCAAAAAACGTGCGCGCGATAATCATTCCCGCGACGAACGAAATTTACCTTGAAGCGATGCGCGAAGGGCTTATCGAAATATTCATTAACGCGGGCGCAATCGTTTCCACTCCCACCTGCGGACCTTGCCTCGGCGGGTATATGGGCATACTTGCCGAAAACGAGCGCGCGGTTACGACGACGAACAGAAACTTCGTCGGGCGTATGGGACACAAGACGAGCGAGGTTTACCTCGCCTCCCCTTACGTTGCGGCGGCTTCCGCGGTGACGGGCAAACTTACCAGCCCGAAGGAGCTTTGATATGAAAAACGGAATGACGGTAAACGGAAAGACCTTTAAATTCGGCGACGATATCGACACCGACGTAATAATTCCCGCGAGATACCTTAACACCTCCTCCGAAACGGAGCTTGCCGCGCACTGTATGGAGGATATAGACGCGGATTTCGTTAAAAAAGTTTCCGCGGGCGATATAATAGTCGCGGGCGAAAACTTCGGTTGCGGGTCTTCGCGCGAGCACGCGCCCATAGCCATAAAGGCGAGCGGCGTGAGCTTAGTAATAGCGAAATCCTTCGCGAGGATTTTTTACCGCAACTCGATTAATATCGGGTTGCCCATTATGGAATGTCCCGCGGCGGCGGAAGAAATACGCGAGGGCGACGAAATACGCTGCGACCTTGCCGAGGGCGTTATTTACGACTTGACCACTGGCAAAAGCTACAAAGCCGAGCCTTTCCCAGAATTTATAAGGGAAATTATCGCGGACGGCGGGCTTTTAAATCACCTTAAAAAGAAGGCTTAGTTATGAAATACAATATAGTAGTTCTCGACGGTGACGGCATAGGTCCGGAAATCTGCGCGGGCGCGATAAAGGTCCTCAAAAAGGTCGGCGAAAAATTCAATCACGAATTCAACTTCACGCACTGCCTTATCGGCGGGTGCGCGATAGATAAAACGGGCGTACCCCTCCCCGAAGAAACGGTGGAAAAATGTCTTGAAAGCGACGGGGTGCTTTTAGGCGCGGTGGGCGGCTATAAATGGGACGATATGCCCGTGGACAAGCGCCCCGAAAAGGGCTTGCTGGGCATAAGAAAGGCTATGGGGCTGTATTCGAATATCCGCCCCGCCAAGCTTTGGGCGAGCCTTGCGGACGCGTCGCCGTTAAAGCGCGAAATAGTCGCGAACGGCGTGGAAATAGTTATCGTGAGGGAGCTTATAGGCGGAATTTATTTCGGCGAGCGCGGCACGGGCGAGGAAAACGGCGTGCCCTACGCTTACGATACGGAGAAGTATTCCGTAAAAGAGATAGAGCGCATTGCGGAAATCGCGTGCAGGCTTGCAGCTAAACGCAGTAAAAAACTCGTATCCGTTGATAAAGCAAACGTACTGGAAAGCAGCAGACTGTGGCGCAAAACCGTGCACGAATACGCAAAAAAGCATTACCCCGAGCTGACGGTGACGGACGTGCTCGTGGACAATATGGCTATGCAAATAGTAAAGAACCCCGCTCAGTTCGACGTGGTCGTAACCTCCAACATTTTCGGCGATATCCTCTCCGACGAGGCGGCGCAGATAACGGGGTCTATCGGTATGCTCGCCTCCTCCTCGCTAGGCGACGGAACGCGCGGACTTTACGAGCCCATACACGGCTCCGCCCCCGATATCGCGGGCACGGACACGGCTAATCCCATTGCGACCATTCTCGCCGCGGCGATGATGCTCAGGGACAGCTTTGACCTTGCCGAAGAATACGAAGCTATCGTCAAAGCCGTGGAAAAGACGCTGGATTGCGGCTACCGCACGGCGGATATTTACGCCGAAGGCAAGATAAAAGTCGGTTGCAAAAAAATGGCTTCGCTTATCGCGGAAAACGTGTAAACGGCGTTAATTAAAGGATATATGGCGGTCTATCGCTAATTTAACCTAAAAAATGATTGAAGAAAACGTAAAAAAACTGTTAAATGAAATCCCCGAAAGGAACGCGTTCGGCGAAAAGGTGACGCTGGTTGCGGCGGTAAAATTGCAGACTGCGGAGGATATTAACCGAGCTGTTGCCGCAGGCATTACCGATATCGGCGACAACCACGTTCAGGAATTCCGGGATAAATTCCCCCTCGTTACGGGCGGGGCAAAAAGGCACTTTATCGGGCACTTGCAGACGAACAAGGTAAAGTATCTTATCGGCAAAACCGACCTCTACCACTCGGTTGACAGACTTAACCTTGCGGAAGAAATTTCGAAAAGGAGCGCGGCGGCGGATACCCTTTCGCGCGTGCTCGTTCAGATTAACGCGGGCGACGAGGAAAGCAAAGGCGGATTCACCTTCGACGAAGCGGAGAGCGCGGTAAAGGCGATAAGCACAATGCCCGCCGTAGAAGTTAAAGGGTTTATGGCTATGCTTCCCGCGACGGCCGACGAGGCAATGCTTAGGCGGCTCGCCGAGAAAATGCGGAAAATTTACGACGGGTTGAAGGACGGTTACGGGTTCGAGCACCTCTCTATGGGAATGAGCGGCGACTGGAAGCTCTGCGTGGAATGCGGGAGCAATATGATACGCCTCGGCACGGCGATTTTCGGGGCGAGGAATTACCCCGTTAAATAAAACGAAACGGTTTGAACGAGGAATTTGCAAAGGCAAATTCCTCTTTTATTTTACCGCAAGGTAAAAATTACTGATAAAAAAGTTATAATTTCACGCCGTCACGCTTGAATATATAAAATAAAGATAGTATAATAAAAACGATATCGTATTCGGGTTAATACCCGTAAGGGGAGAAAAATGATGAAATCTAAGAAAACGGCTAAGCTTTTAGCTACTCTGACGCTCGGATTTGCTACCGCGTCGGGATTATGTATAGGCGTATCCGCCTGCGGACACGAGCACGACTTCAAGCCGAAGTCGGACGCGAGCGGTCACTGGACGGAATGCCGCGAATGTGAAGTCAAGACGGACTTAATTCCGCACGCGGACGACGATAACGACGGAAAGTGCGACGAGTGCGAATACGTAATGACCGCCTCCACTACCGTTGCGGTTACGGGAATTACGCTCGACGAAAGCGCAGTAACGCTCGAAATAAGCGGCACGAAAACGCTCAACGCTACGGTTGCGCCGAGCAACGCGACGGATAAAACGGTTACCTGGACCTCGTCTGACTCCGCGGTTGCGAGCGTTGACCAGACGGGTACAATTACCGCCGTTGCCGCGGGCACGGCGACTATCACCGCTACGGCGGGCGATAAAACCGCCGTATGCGTAGTTACGGTAAATCCCGCGCAATCCGGCGAGATTGCAATTAACGTATTTAATTTAACGAAAACAACGCTTACGCTAAACACTACGGACGAGGAAACGATTACGCCAATCATATTCCCCTCCAACGCGACGAACAAAACCGTTACCTGGACCTCGTCTAACGCCGCGGTTGCGACCGTTGACCAGACTGGTAAAGTAAAAGCCGTTGCCGCGGGCACGGCGACCGTCACCGCCACGGCGGGCGGAAAGACCGCGACCTGCGCGGTTACGGTTGAAGAACGGGACGATACCGTTCGCGTTTCGAGCGTAACGCTCCCCGCTACTGCGGGCGTGGCTACCGGCAAAACGACAGCGCTCACCGCGACCGTGCTTCCCGCGAATGCAACGAATAAAACGGTTAGCTGGGCTTCCGACAATACGGCGGTTGCAACCGTTAGCGGCGGCATAGTTACGGGCGTATCCGTCGGAACGGCGAATATTACCGCCACGGCGGACGGAAAAACGGCGACCTGCGTCGTTACCGTTTCCGCAGACACGATAGAAGTAATCGGCGTTACGATAAGCAAAGTTACGCTGGATATGAAGGTAGGCGCAACGGATACGCTTACCGCGGCGGTGAACCCCTCCAACGCGACTAACGCAAGTATCAGTTGGAGCTCCTCCGCTCCCTCTGTAGTTTCCGTAGAGAACGGTCAGATTACCGCGCTCGACTCGGGCGTTGCTAAAATTACGGCTACGGCGGGCGGAAAGAGCGCGACCTGCACGGTCACGGTTACTAAAATACCCTCCGCTCCTCAGGGCGCGGTTCAGATAATAAAGGCTAAGGGCGACCTCGAAGCGGGCTACGTTACCTGGGAACCCGTAAACGGCGCGGTTTGGTACAACGTTTACGTTAAACCCAACGGCGGCTCGTTCGTTCAGCTCGACAATCCGCTTATCAGAGAATACAAGGACTATTTCCGCGCGGACGCGGTAGGTCTTAAAGAGAGCACTTACACCGTTAAGGTCGTACCCCTCGCGACGGACGGAACGAACGACACGGAAACCGAAAGCATGGCGGCGACCGCGGAATTCAGCGTAGTCGCGCACACGAGAGAGGGCTACGGCTTCGTGAACGGCACTTCTTCGGGCGCGTACAACGAGGACGGAACTATAAAGAGCACCGCAGGTATAGTTTACGTAACGGAAGCGACGAAAAACACCGTTGAATACAAAGGCATCGTCGGCGTGCAGAATATACTTACCGCGATGAAAGCGCAGAAAACCTTAACCGAACCTATGAGCATAAGATTTATAGGCAATATTTCCGACCCCGCGGATATGCCGAAAGGCGATTTGTATATCGACGGAGTTAAGGAACTGACATTGGAAGGCATAGGCAACGACGCCACGATAAACGGTTTCGGCTTCGTTATCAAAGGTTCTTCCAACGTGGAAGTGCGCAACCTCGGCTTTATGAACTGCGACAGCAAAGAAGGCGACGACGTAGGTTTGCAGCAGGACAACGACCACGTATGGGTGCACAACTGCGATATGTTCTACGGACACGCGGGCAGCGACGGCGACCAGGCCAAAGGCGACGGCGCGCTAGACACGAAAAAATCGACTTACGTCACCCACTCCTACAACCACTTCTGGGATAACGGCAAGTGCAACCTGCAGGGTATGAAGGACGAAAAGACGACTAACTATATTACGTATCACCACAACTGGTACGACCACTCCGACAGCCGTCACCCGAGAATAAGAACGTGCACCGTTCACGTTTACAATAACTATTTCGACGGAAACGCCAAGTACGGCGTAGGCGCGACGCTGGGTTCGAGCGTGTTCGTGGAAAACAACTACTTCCGCTCCACCTCCCGCCTTCGCCCCATTATGACCGCAAGTCAGGGAACGGATATTTCCATACCTAACGAAAAAGGCGAAATGAAGAGCACTTTCTCCGACGAAAACGGCGGCGCGATTAAATCGTTCAACAACGTTTACGACTGCCCCGCAGATAAGCTTGCGTTTATCGTAAAGGGTCTTAATAAGGACCAGGACGCGGGCAAGGGCGTTGACGCCTGGGAAGCGGAAACGCGCGACGAAAAAGTCCCCGCGACCTATGCGGCATTGAAAGGCGGCGCGACGTATTCGAACTTCGACACCGCGCCCGACTTCTATACTTACGTCGCAGACTCGCCCGAAAACGCAAAAGCCAAAGTAATGGCGTACGCGGGTCGTATCGACGGCGGCGATTTCAAGTGGGAATTCGATAACGCAAAGGACGACGGCGATTACGACGTTAACCAGGGATTAAAGAGCGCGCTCGTCGCGTATAACGACGTTATCGTAAAAATAGGCGCGGATAAAAAGAAAGAAAATTAATATTAAAAGGTTACGCGCCGAGCGGAATTTCCGCTCGGCGCGTTTTCCGTTTATTGCCGTTAAGACGGCAATAAAGTAATTTCCGCAAAAATTTTCAATTCCGTCTTTACAACATAATATAATGATGGTATAATGAATTTATATGAATTCTGCGTTACTCAATTAACGCTCAGGGGGATTATAAATGAAAAAGAATATTAAAAAACTGATACCCGCCCTGCTTTCCGTATTTATTTGCGGAGGAATGGCTACGGGAATCGCCGCCTGCGGGCACGAACACGACTTTCAGCCGAAATCGGACGCGAGCGGTCACTGGACGGAATGCCGCGAATGTGAAGTCAAGACGGATTTAATTCCGCACGCGGACGACGACAACGACGGAAAGTGCGACGAGTGCGAATACGTAATGACCGCCTCCACTACCGTTGCGGTTACGGGAATTACGCTCGACGAAAGCTCCGTAACGCTCGAAATAAGCGGCACGAAAACGCTCAACGCTACTGTTGCGCCGAGCAACGCGACGAACAGAACCGTTACCTGGACCTCGTCTGACGCCGCAGTTGCGACGGTTGACCAGACGGGTAAAATCACGGCTATTGCCGCTGGCACGGCGACTATCACCGCAACGGCGGGCAATCAGACGGCGACTTGCGTAGTTACGGTAAATCCCGCAAGCAACCCTGCCATTACGGCGGTAAAGCTGACCGAAACCGAGCTTACGCTCAACCCGAACGACGAGCGAACGCTTACGGCGTTGGTATTCGGCGAAAGCACCGCGGATAAAACCGTTACCTGGGCTTCGTCGAACGACGCGGTTGCGACGGTTGACCAGACGGGTAAAGTAAAAGCTGTTGCCGCGGGTGCGGCGACTATCACCGCAACGGCGGGCGGGAAGAGCGCCACCTGCGCGGTTACGGTTGAGGAAGCAGACGCGGAAATTCTCGCAACGGAGGTCACGCTCGACCAGACGACGGGCACTCTGACCGTTGGCGATTTCGTTACGCTTACCCCTACGGTTAAGCCTCAGGACACGACCAACAAGACCGTTACCTGGACATCGTCGAACACCGCGGTTGCGGTCGTTGACGCGTTCGGTAAAATATCTGCGTTAGAGGAAGGCACGGCGACTATTACGGCAACCACCTCGAACGGGAAAAAGGCGGAGTTTGCGCTTACGGTAATTACGGCAAGCTCTACGCAGTCCTACACCGTTACTTATATCGACGGAACGAAGACGGTTAAATCGGGCAAGGTTCTGCACGGCACGAACGACACTCCTCCCGTCGTATCCAAGGACGGAAGCTATTTCGGCGGCTGGTACGATAACCCTTCGTTCAACGGCAAGGCGTACAACTTCAACACGCCGATAAGCGGGGAAAAGGTCTTCTACGCGAAATGGATAAAGCTCGACGCTAAGCTCAGCTATACGCAGGCGGGCTTCGAGGCGGCGGCGTTCGAATGGACGGACACGAACGCGGACGCGGCGACCGTAGAATATAAGCTTACCGGCGAAAACACCTACGCTACGCTCGATTCCGAGCTTATCCGTAACTCCGACAACAGCACCGTGAGAGCGGACGTAATCGGCTTGAAGGGCGGCGAGGAATACGACTTTAAAATAACCACGAGCGCGGGCGACGAAATCGAAGTTCCGTCAATGCAAATCAGCGCGTACGACCGTTCGGGCTACGCACACTTCAACTACACCGACGGCGTAGGCGCGTACAACGACGACGGCACGCTTAAAGATAACGCCCTCGTTATATACCTTACGGAAAGCAATAAGAACGATATACTCGATTTCTGCTACGTGAACGGCACGAAGGTGGATATTTCGCAGTATATGAAAGGTTCGAACGGCACGCAGTACAGCGGCATAGGCGAGCTTTTGAATAACCGCAGATATTCGGGCAACGACAGAATGAACGTCGGCATCGCAAAGCTTTCGCAGGTTTACGGCGGCGTAAATATAAGAGTTATCGGAAAAGTCGAAGCGGAAATGCTTTCCGGCGGCTTGTCCTCGATTACCGGTCTTACCGACTATAACTCGACGGGTAACGGCGGCTCGGAAGGCGACGACGGCAGAATGGCGCGTATCACGAACGCGAAAAACCTCACTATCGAAGGTATCGGCGAGGACGCGAAGATATACGGTTGGGGTATTCACTTTATTAACAGCGACACTCTGCACCAGTACGACGGCGCGGGCAAGAATTTCGAAGCGAGAAATCTTACTTTCGAAAGATATCCCGAAGACGCTATCGGTATGGAGGGCGTACAGTCGGGCAAACTTAACCCCGACGGAAGCAACGGAAGCAAGAGCAGTAAAGTTACCGATACGCTTTACGCGCCCGTAGAAAGATGCTGGGTACACAACAATACCTTCCTTCCCGGCTTCTGCGCAAACCCTGCGGAAAGCGATAAAAAGGACGGCGACGGAAGCTGCGACTTCAAGCGCGGACAGTACTTCACCTGCTCCTACAATAAATTCGAAGACTGCCATAAAACGAACCTCGTAGGTGCAAACGGTCAGACGTTGCAGTACAACCTCTCCTACCACCACAATTACTGGTACAACTGCAAAGCGCGTCAGCCTCTGGCAAGAAATGCGAACATACATTATTATAATAACTTCATTCAGTACACCACCGACACGGTTATGTCGGTAAGGTCGGACTGCTATCTGTTCGCCGAAGCAAATTACTTCGAGGGCTGTAAGAACCCCACGGAAGACACGAAAGACGGCGTAGGCACTATAAAGCTGTTCAACAACACTTTCTACGCATGCTATGAATTCAAAGGCGGTAACGGCACGTTCGTTTCTAAACGCAACGAATATATTTCGAACAACTGCCAGTACATAGCCGGAAATATCAAATACGACCGTTTCGATACGAACCCCGACCAGTTCTATTACGATGCGGAAAACAACACGAGCGACTGCTATATAACGGATTCCGTTACCGCGCGTAAAGAATGCATACTTTACAGCGGCATACAGAAACGCGATTACGAATCAATTAAAACCAACTTCAATAAATATACCCCCACTACGGCGCTTTCTATTCCCAAAGACGGATTTACGGTTGATTTATCGAAAGTCGGAAAGAGCGACAGCACAGTTGACGGAATAGTATTTACCAACATTACGGGTGTCGCAAGCGGCACTATCAAGGGCAAAGGTCAGATTGCGACCTTCACTCTTGCGGAAAGAGCGGATATAACAATTACGGCGACAAAGGGCAGCGAGGACAGCAAAGCCGAGCTTTTAAGAGCGGACGGCACGATGATTGCCGCAAAGTTCGAAAGCTTCACCGGCACGCTGGAAGCGGGCACTTACGTAATATCCTCCGGTCAGGTTGACGCCTCCGGTACGAATACAAAGGAAGTCACCTTAAATTCCCTTTCCTTCAAGAGCGGCGTAACCGACGACGAGAAAGTTCAGAACGTCATTAATTACATCAACGCGATAGGCACGGTAGAACTTACGCAGGCTTGCAACGAAAAGATAACCACGGCGAAAGCGGCGTACGACGCGCTCGGCTCGGCTTTACAGTTAATGGTAACTAACGCGGACGTCCTCGCAAACGCCGTAACGCAGTATAACTCGCTCGTAGTTGCGCCCGTCGTTCAGCTTATATCGGCTATCGGAACGGTAAACGAGAACAGCGGCGACGCGATATCCGAAGCGAGAAAAGCTTACAACGCCTTGACGGTGGCGCAGAAAGCGGCCGTTACGAACTACGCCACCCTTACGGCGGCGGAAGTTGCTTACTCGCCGTTCGTAGTTACGGGGCTTAATAATCAGATAGCCAACCTTGCCGCACCTTCCACCGCTACTACGCGCGAAGCTATCGTAGCTTTGCTTGATAAGTACGAAGCGGCAAGGGACGCGTACGAGGGCTTGGGCGAAGAACAGGTTACCGAAATCGTTAACTATAATAAAGTTACGAGCGGAATTTCGGCGCTCGAAGCAGCGTTAAAGCCTTACGAGCTTAAAGATATGCTTGCCGAACTTCCCGAAAGCAACGCGGCGAATTATATAGCCAAAGTAGGCGAAGCGAAGAAGCTCTACGATTCGCTTGACTCTACGCAGAAAGCCGTTCTTACCGCGGACGAAAAGACCAAGATAGAAGCGGCAATCGAGGCGTATAACGATTATTTGAGCAAAGCCGTCAAGATAAGCTTTACTCCCACACACACGAACTACTATACTGCGATGAGCGATTATATCACCGCAAGCAGCTACGCGAAAAAGGATAAAGCGACTACTTACGACGACGTAAATTATACTCAGGTAGCTTATCTCGACTCCTCGGCAACCCTGACGATAAAACAGCAGAGCACTGCCCGTAAAATGGTAATACATTTCTTCAGCGCCAATGCGATTTATATAAACGACACGAAGTACGTCGTTTCGGGCACCACGCTGACAATCGAGCTTGAAGCAAACACCGATTACGTTATCAAGAAAGGCGACGGAAGTAACAACTTCATATTTATGATAGAGTTACTTCCCGCATAAGTACCTCAACTATTAAAGAACCGCCGAGCGGCGTAAAGCCGCTCGGCGGTATTCTTTATAATAAGAAAACGGCTCGGTATGAACCGAGCCGTTTTAAAATTTGATTTATGAAGGTTAGTCCTTTTTCATTGCCGCAACCTGCTTGGCAACTTCTTCGGATAAATCCTCGCTCTTCTTTTCGATGCCTTCGCCCATCTCCCAACGAACGAAACGCGCAACCTTGAACTTGCTGCCGATAACCTGAGCAACCGTCTGGCTGT
>CAZRCE010000015.1:0-20537 GCA_964598465.1 uncultured Clostridia bacterium
GTTTTTGAGAATGCGGGCTTTGCCGACGTATATGACGTTGGAATACTTGTCCAACATTATATATACGCCCGGATTATCGGGCAAAAGTTTGAGTTTTTCCCTTATAACGTCCATATTACACCAAATTAATTATAACACCGCAAGGCGGCGTTTGCAACAGAAAAATAAAAAATAAAGCGGGCAAAAGCTTGCCCGCTTTTTCAGCAACCTAAAAATTCCACGCCTTTAAGCATTACGTCGTTTACCGTGTCGTTTACGAGAGAGTAAAAGATGATTTTGCCCGCCCTTTCGCTTTTGACTATGCCGAGATTTTTCAAGAGCCGAAGCTGATGCGATACGGTAGTTTGGTTAATCTCCAGCACGCGCGATAAATCCGTTACGCACATTTCCGAAATCGCGAGCGCGGACAGCATTTTGACGCGCGTCGGGTCGGCGAATATCGAAAAAAAGCAGGTGATACTGTCGAGAACGTCGCCGTCTGGCACGTATTCCTTAACCAAATCTTTCGTGCGCTTATCGAGTAGCATAGTTTCCTGCATGGGATTAGTCCTCCTATGCACAGAATTATAAATGAATAATTGCCGACGCGTCAATATGATATTTTGGCTTGTTATGTCACAAATTATATCAGTTTGTCACTTGTTCTCTATGCCGACGACGGTATATCCCGCGTCCGCTACCACCTTTTTAAGCTCGTCGTCGGAAAGCTCTTCGCGGCTTCTTACGACGGCTATCTTCTTTTTGAGCTTGACGTCGGCGGAAACTACCCCGCTGACGGCGGACAAAGCCTTTTCCACGCGAGCGGCGCAATGCTCGCAGCACATTCCTTCAACCGATAAAATCTTTTTCATAAACTTATCTTCCTTATTGATATTTTTATTTTTATAACGCAGAAGCCTTAACGCGTTGCCCACCACGAAAAGCGAGCTGAGCGACATGCAAGCCGCGGCTATCATAGGATTGAAAGTAAACCCGACTGCGGACAGCGCGCCCGCCGCCACGGGTATCATAACGACGTTGTAGAAAAACGCCCAGAACAGGTTTTCGCGTATATTCTTCATTGCGGCGCGGCTCAAATCGAACAGCGTGTCGAGCGCCCTTATGTCTTCGGAAACGAGCACGGCGCCCGCCGAATCCACCGCGACGTCCGTACCGCTTCCGATTGCAATTCCGACGTCCGCCTGCTTCAATGCGGGCGAGTCGTTTATGCCGTCGCCGACCATTGCGACCGTGCCGCCTATCTTCTGCATATTCACGACGGAATTCAGCTTATCCTCGGGCATAACCTCGGCGACGAAATCGTCTATTCCCGCGCTTGCCGCGACGGCTTTTGCGCAGGCTTCGGTATCGCCCGTGAGCATTGCCACGCGCATTCCGCGCTTTTTGAGCATAGAAACGGTTTCTTTCGCGCCCTCTTTGAGAGAGTCCGCCACCGCGAACAGTGCGCAGACTTTATTGCCGCGGGCGAAATACAGCACCGATTTACCCTCAGCCGAAAGCTTATCCGCGCTCTCCGAAACGGCTTTCGGTATTTTCGCGCCGTCCATAAGTTTAAGATTGCCGAGCCGCACTTCCTCGCCGCGGTACTCCGCTTTCGCGCCCTTGCCGACTATATATTCGAATTTTTCCACCGCTACGCTGTCGCCGCAGTAATCGGAAACGCACTTTGCGAGCGGGTGGTTGGAATTCTGCTCTATTCCGCACGCAATCTTAAGAGTTTCCGCCTCGTTGCCCTCGAATGACAGGAAATCGCACACGCGGGGCTTGCCCTCCGTCAAGGTCGCGGTTTTGTCCAAAAGCACGCAGTTTACTTCGCAAAGATTTTGCAGAACCTCCGCGTCTTTGTATAAAACGCCGAGCGACGCGCCTTTGCCCGTGGCGGTCATTACGGCTACGGGCGTAGCCAGACCGAGCGCGCAGGGGCAGGAAACGACGAGCACGGAGATAGCGTAGGTTACGCAGTGCTCGGGCACGAAGCCGCCGTCAACTATGAGCCAAATAACGAAAGTGAGCGCGGCGATTGCCGTTACCGCGGGAACGAATATGCCCGCGACTTTATCGGCGAATTTCTGCACGGGGGCTTTGGAAGCGCCCGCCTCCCTTACCATTTTGACTATCTTGGAAAGAGTGGTATCGCCGCCGACTTTCCGGGCGCGAACCTTTATTACGCCGCTCTTATTGAGCGCGGCGGTAGTTACGAAGTCGCCGACGGAAACTTCCACGGGCAGACTTTCGCCCGTTATCGCCGATTTATCAATGAACGAATGACCTTCTTCCACCGTTCCGTCCGCAGGGACGTACTCGCCCTCTTTTACGACGAGAAGGTCGCCGACCTTAACTTCCTTTACGGAAACGGTGCGCTGAACGCCGTTTTCTTCGACCGTTACGCTGTCGGGGGCGAGCTTTAACAGTTTTTCAAGCTCGTCGCCCGTCTTTTTCTTGGATTTTTCTTCGAGCCATTTGCCGACGTCAACGAGCGTCAAAATCATAGACGCGCTCTCGAAGTGTAAATTCATAGCGTTGTGCATTGCGTCGTTGCCGAGGAAAATAAACACGGTCAAAACGACGGAATATATAAACGATACGCCCGAGCCTAGCGCGACGAGAGTATCCATATTCGGAACGCGCTTGAAAAGGGCGACCGTGCCTTTAATAAAATACGCGTAATTAACGCCGATTATCGCTGCGGATAAAACCGCCTGATAGAGCGCGAACCATTGGCTGTATCCCTGATGCGGGTCGAGAAAGAAGGGCAGCGGCAAACCGACCATATGCCCCATCGAAACGTACATCAGCGGCACGAGTATGCAGACGGAAATAATAAACCTTATAAACAGCTTTCTGTCCTGTCCGTCCTTTTTCTCGGGCTCGGGTTCGCCGTCCGAAACGCCGTAGCCGAGCGAGCGCACGCAGGCGAAAATCTCCTCCTCTCCGACGGTATTTTCGTCGAAACGCACGCGCATACTCTTGCCCATTAAACTGACTTCGACCAGCTCTACGCCGTTAAGTTTTCCGACTGCGCGCTCTATTCCCGACGAACACGCCGAACAGGTCATACCCGTTACCGAATAAGTCTTTTCCAAAATAACGCCCCTTTGCTTACCTTACGATTATAGTCATAATTATAGCATTTAATTCCTACCTTGTCAATAGGAATTAAAGGTAAAATAAACGGACTTATAGAAAAGTCCGTTCAAATCATATCTTCGTATAGTCGCAAATTTTTTCGAAAAAGTTGTTCTTCGACAGCTCCTTGCTAATATCCTTATCCGAGCCAAGTGCGAGCATAACCTTTACTACCGTCATTTCGAAGCAGGTATCGTAGGCGAAAACGCACTTGTTTTTTAAGGAAAGCGCGCTCGAATACACGTTTGCGGAGCTATCTACCGGCGAAAGCACGACGGCAACGCGGTGCTGGGTACAGTAGTCGATAAATTTGAGGACGTTGGTTTCCTCGCCCTTGGTGCAAACCGTGCCGCTGTGGTAAAGCTCGATTATAACCGCTTTCGGGCGTTTCCGTTCGAAATTGTAGAAGCTGAAATCGAGGAAGGAACGCGCCCTTATCGCGACTATATCCTTGCATATCGCAAAGTCGCCGTAGGGCTTGCGGTCGGCGTTTATCTGATTTGCCGACGGTATGAGCTTGCTGTCCGAAAATACGAACCTGCCGCCCTTAGCTTCGCAAAGCGGCAAATTCATTACGCTTTGGAAATTTCCGCTTATCTGTTCGGCAAAGGTTATACGGCTTGCGAGGTGGATTTTCGGGTTTTCGTCGGGGTTGCAAAACGACACGAACACGCCGCGAAGATTTGCGTTGCGGATAAAATCGACCGCGCAGGCGAAGTTCTCCACCCCTCTGCTCCTCGCGTCGTCGAGAGGATACAGCGCGGAAACGAATACCAAAGGTATCTTTACGTCGCGGAAAATCTGACTGAAAAGGTTTGCCGTGAAATTCAGCGTGTCCGTTCCGTGGGTGAGAATAATTCCGTCGTATTTAGCCGTATCGACACCGCGCACGCAGCTTACCATCGTTTCCAAATCGCCGAACTGAATGTTTTCGCTGAGGACGTTTAAAGGTCTTAACTCGTCGAACTCCACTATCGAGGCGTAGCGTTGCTTATAAGTTTCGATAAGCGCGCTCTTATCCTCGTTTTTCAAATCCACGGTATTGCCGCGCGTTGCGGAGCCTATCGTTCCGCCCGTAAATATTACGCAGATTTTATTTTTCATATTATTACAGACTGCCTACCGTTCTGGGGAAAAGAAGCGCGTCCCTTATGTTCTGCACGCCCGTTACGTACATTAAAATGCGTTCCATTCCCAGCCCGAAACCGCTGTGGGGCGCAGAGCCGAATTTGCGCAAATCGGTGTACTGCGTGTAAGCTTCGAGGGGCATACCGCGCTTTACCATTGCCGCGACGAGCTTATCCATATCGGCTTCTCTCTCGCTGCAACCTATGATTTCGCCTATGCCGGGAACGAGCAGGTCGGTCGCCGCAACGGTCTTGCCGTCGGGGTTCTGCTTCATATAGAAGGACTTGATGTCCGCGGGATAGTTCACGACGAAGAGCGGCTTTTTGAAGTACTCCTCGGTTAAATATCTCTCGTGTTCGGTCTGCAAGTCGCAACCCCATTCGACGGGATATTTAAATTCTTTGCCCGATTTTTTGAGAATTTCCACCGCGTCGGTGTAGTCCACTTTCGCAAATTCGTGCGAAACTACGGCGTTGAGCTTGTCCAAAAGCCCCTTTTCTATCCTTTCGTTGAAATACGCAAGCTCGTCCTTGCAGTTTTCGATGACGTCTTTGATGATATACTTTATAAAGTCCTCGGCGATTTCGATAATGTCGTGTATGTCTGCGAACGCCACTTCCGGCTCTATCTGCCAGAATTCCGCCGCGTGGCGGGTAGTGTTGCTGTGTTCCGCGCGGAAAGTCGGTCCGAAGGTGTAAATTTTACCGAAGCCGAGCGCCGCCATTTCGCCTTCGAGCTGTCCCGATACCGTTAAGCCCGCTTTCTTGCCGAAGAAGTCCTGCGCGAAATACTCCTGCTCGGTCTTTGCGTCCGTTTTCCAGGGCATCGTGGTTACTCTGAACATTTCGCCAGCGCCCTCGCAGTCGCTGCCCGTGATTATGGGCGTGTGGATATACTTATAACCGCGGTTCTGGAAATAGGAATGAATTGCGTACGAAAGCCTGCTTCTCACCGCAAAAACCGCTTCGAAATATTTCGTTCTCGGTCTTAAATGGGGAATAGTCCTCAAAAATTCGAGCGTGTGGTGCTTTTTCTGCAAGGGGTAATCCTGCGGGCAGTCGCCGAGTACGGTCGTTTCACTGACCATAAAGTCGAGCCCGTTCCTGTCCGACGGAACGACCGTTCCGCTCACTTTGAGCGACGCGCCGACCACGAGCGAATCTTTATAGCTCTTTTCGTCGAGAGCGTTTTTATCGACTACGAGTTGCAGATTTCTAAAGCACGAGCCGTCGTTCAGCTCTATAAACGCAACGCTTTTGGAATCGCGCCAGGTTCTTACCCAGCCGCACACGGTAACTTCGCCGTTTAAATATGCGGAAGAATTATCAAAAAGTTCTTTAATTTCGGTACGCTTCATACTATTTCCTCTCAGTTATTAAACTTTTTTACGATTTTATACCAAAAAATACGGACTGCCGCAAATCGACAGCCCGTTTTTTATTTGATTTAGTCTTTCTTTGCGTCGGGTGATACAACTTCAACTTTGTCGTAATAGCCGCAGTTTTTGCATACTCTGTGTGCCTGCATCATCTCGTGACAATGAGGGCATTCTACGAGCGTAGGCGCGGTCGCCTTATAGTTTGCAAATCTGGAATTAGTCCTGCTCTTCGATTGTTTTCCCTTGGGTACTGCCATTTTTACACCTCTTTATCTTAATTTATTTCGACGCCGCCGCACCCGTCTTTGCAGAGCAAAACGTTTGGCTGACTGAATATAAACGCGTCATCGACCGCCGCAGTCAAGTCGAGCTTCATTCCGTCGTAATAATAATTGTCGTCGTCCTTTTCGGTTACGAACAATACTTCGGATGAATATTCCACCTCTTTTTCCGCGCTTTTGAGGCAGTACGAGCACTGACCAGAAAGCTTATAGCGGAGATTTAAAGTAATTGCTACGGAGTCGTCGTCGTAGATTTCGTACTCGCCGCTCACTTTTACCGCGCCGTCAACCTTGCACAGCGGAAGCATAAGCTTTTCCGCCGCGGGCGCATAATCGAATTCGAAGCTTCCCCCGTACGATTTACGAGTGAGGAGCTTTCTGATTTCCAAAATCATACTCACGACCTAATGATTATATTATACGCCGAAAAGTTTGTCAACTTATTTTGACGAGGCGCATAATAATTTTCGCTATAAAAATACCCTATTAAAAGCCGATTTATTAAAGCAATTCCGCCGTTTCGCGCGCGATTACGAGTTCTTCGTTCGTAGGGATTACGAGAACCTTTACGCGGCTGTCTTTGGTGGAAATTTCGTGAATGCCGTCCACCCTCTTTGCGTTTTCCGCTTTGTCGAGCTTAACGCCCAAAAATTCCAGGCCTTCGCAAACGCCTTCGCGGACGTTGGGGGAATTTTCGCCGATGCCCGCGGTGAATACTATGCAGTCAAGACCGCCCATTGCCGCCGCGTACGCGCCGACGAATTTTTTCGTCTGGTAATTGAACATATCGAGGGCGAGAGCGCACCTTGCGTTGCCTTCCTTGGCGCCGTTATCCAAATCTCTGAAATCGGACGAAACGCCGGAAATGCCCGCAACGCCGCACTGCTTGTTGAGGTAAGTTACCGTATCCGCGTGGCTTAAGCCCTTCTTCCTTGCGAGGAATTCAACGGCAGACGCGTCTATACAGCCCGAACGCGTGCCCATAAGGACGCCGTCCAAAGGCGTGAAGCCCATAGAGGTATCGACGCACTTGCCGCCGTCAACCGCCGAAATCGACGAACCGTTGCCGAGGTGGCAGGTTACGATTTTGACTTCCGCGGGGTTCTTGCCGAGATATTTAATCGCTTCGTGGGAAACGAACTTGTGGCTCGTGCCGTGAGCGCCGTACTTTCTTACGCCGTATTCCTTATAGTCCTCGTACTTGATGCCGAACATATAAGCCTTTTCGGGCATAGTCGCGTGGAAAGAAGTATCGAAAACGAGCGCCATGGGCGTTTTGGGCATAACCTCCATACAAGCGCGGAGACCCGTTGCCGCCGCGGGGTTGTGAAGGGGCGCAAGCTCGAAAGTCTTTTCTTCGAGTATCTTTAATACTTCGGGAGTAACCAAAGTAGTTTTTTTGAAATATTCGCCGCTGGCAACCACTCTGTGACCTACCGCGCCGATTTCGTCCATCGACTTGATAACGCCGATTTCGCCGTCCTGCAATGCGTGAAGCACGAGCTCGATTGCAACCTTGTGGTTGGGCATATCCTTTTCGTAAAGCTTTTCCTTGCCGTTGCCCTTAGCTTTGAGAAGCGAACCGGGAATACCTATTCTTTCGCAGCCGCCCTTTGCGAGAACGGCTTCGGTTTCCATATCTATAAGCTGATATTTAAGCGAGGAGCTACCCGCGTTTACAACTAATATTTTCATTTTTATTACCTCTATAAAATACTGATTAAGTCCCTCCGTTCAGAAGCGAACAAGACAAGGCGCGGGAGCCCCGACGACGGGAGTGTACTTATGCGTACACGACTGAGGCGGCGCGGACCGCAACGCCGTATTGCGACGCTTACGGACGGAGAAGCAATTATTCTGCCTGAAGTGCCGTTACGGCCACCGTTGCAACGATATCCTCGACGTTACAGCCGCGCGACAAATCGTTCAAAGGCTTTGCAAAGCCCTGACATACGGGACCTATCGCCATATATCCGCCGAAACGCTGAGCTATCTTATAGCCGATATTGCCCGCGTTGATGTTGGGGAATACGAAAACGTTCGCGTTGCCCGCAACCTTGGAATCGGGAGCTTTGAGCTTGCCGACTTCGGGCGCAACCGCCGCGTCGAACTGGAATTCACCGTCGAGAGCGAGGTCGGGAGCCATAGCCTTTGCAAGCGCGGTCGCTTCCTGCATTTTGGGAACGGATTTGAAGAACTTGTCGTCGTTGCCGCTGCCCTTCGTGGAGAACGAAAGCATAGCAACCCTCGGCTCTATTCCCGCAATCGCCTTAGCCGTCTTTGCGGAAGATACAGCGATATCGGCGAGCTGCTGAGCGTCGGGCTCGATATTAATCGCGCAGTCGGCGAATACCGCTACGCCGTCGGGATTGTACTTATTTTCGCCTTCGGGAGCTATCATAATGAAGCAGCTTGAAACGGTCTTAATGCCGGGCGCGGTTTTAACGACCTGAAGTCCGGGTCTTAAAGTGTTAGCCGTGGAATGGCAAGCGCCCGAAACGTAGCCGTCAACGTCGCCAGCTTTAAGCATAAGCGCGCCGAACATAGTCCTGTCCTTCGCCTGCTTCAAAGCTTCTTCCTCGGTCATTCCCTTAGCCTTTCTCGCTTCGTATAAGATATTAGCGTACGCAGCCGTTTTGTCGGAAGTGAGCGGGTCGATAAGCGTAATTCCCGTAAGGTCAACTTCGGGAGCAACCTTTTTGCATTCCGCTTCGTTGCCGATGAGAACTATCTTAGCAATTCCCTCTTTGGTAATCTTGGCCGCCGCTTCGATTACGCGCTTATCCTCGCCCTCGCAGAGAACGATGGTCTTTTTGAGCTTTGCGGCTTTTACTTTGATTTCTTCGAGTAAAGACATATGTTTTTCTCCTTAAAACACTTTATTTATGAGCCGTTTTCGTTTATAATAATATAAAAATTACCGAAAGCGGTATAATTTACTACAATATTATATAATAATATTTTCCAATTGTAAAGATTAATATGAAAAAAATTTGCGCGATTATAAGCGAATTCAACCCCTTCCATAACGGACACCGATATCTCGTTGAAAAAGCGAAAGAACTTTCGGGCTGCGACTACCTCTTATGCATTATGAGCGGCAATTTTACGCAGCGCGGCGAAATGTGCGTTGCGGATAAATACGCGAGGGCAAGGCACGCCGTTCTCGGCGGCGCGGACTGCGTAATTCAACTACCCGCCCCCTTCGCCGTATCTCCCGCCGAGATATTCGCGCAGGGCGCTGTTAAAATTCTTTCGGCTATTCCGGAAGTGGATACTCTGGCTTTCGGCTGTGAAAACGCCGAATGCGATTTCGTGGGCGCGGCGAAAATACTATTCGAGGAAAACGGAAAATTCAAGCAAATTTTAGGCGATAAGCTCGCAAGCGGCGAAAGCTACATTAAAAGCTACGGCGAGGCGTTCGCAAAATGCGGCGGCGACAG
Source organism: uncultured Clostridia bacterium (assembly GCA_964598465.1). GTDB lineage: Bacteria > Bacillota > Clostridia > Christensenellales > Borkfalkiaceae > Coproplasma. The sequence continues at coordinate 9,357 of CAZRCE010000015.1, forward strand.
TGAAATACTGTCAAAGCCGAACAACATACTCGCCATCGAATACGCCAAGGCGATATTAAAGGCAAACGCAAAAATGCGTATTTTGCCGATTGAGCGCGTGGGCGCGGGTTACGGCGACGGCGAAATCCGCGAAAATTACTCCTCCGCAAAGGCGATAAGGAGCAATTTGAATAATCCGCTGATTAAAAACAATCTGCCGCCGTTTTCGGATATCGGGCAGTTTAAGGACTGCGGAAAAGAATTTAACGAAGCTTTAAGGTACGCGCTGTTTACCTCCACCGCGCAGGAGTTGAAAGGAATTTACGGCTGTACCGAAGGGTTGGAAAATAGACTTAAAAGTCTGCAAAATTCGGAAACGGAAAGCATAATCTCGCAAGCGACTTCAAAAAGGTATTCCTCGGCGAGGATAAAGCGCATACTCTGCGCAAATCTTTTAAAGCTTAGCGAAAGCGCGGCGGAAAAATATCTTAATTCTGATTTATATATCCGCGTTCTCGCGGTAAAAAAAGAAAAAGCGGACGAAATTCTGCCGCTTTTAGCTAATTCCCCCTATCCCGTTATCGCTTCGCCCTCTACCGAAAGTCTTTCGGGCGCGGCAAAGGAATGTGCGGAAACGGACGGCTTCGAGCTGAGCGTTTACAACCATATCGCCCGCTCGGAAGTAAAGGATTATATGATTTTGGTTTAATTATTTATTAATCTTACAAGAAAACTTTACTCAACGTAAAAGCGCCGACGCGGATTTACGCGGCGGCGCTTATAAAAGATAAGAGATTGACCTGTAAGCCGAGTTCTGTCGAGTACGGTTATCTATCTAGTCTTGCCGTCGCCGGCAAGCTCAAGCGATGTTAACGGATATAAACGGACGGGCAGCCCCCGCATTTAAGCGAGCTTATATCCCAATCTTGCATCGGGTGGGGTTTGACTGGCTGGCCGCGTTGCCGCAGCCACGGTGAGCTCTTACCTCGCCATTCCAACCTTACAGATTTAAAAAATCTGCGGTATATTTCTGTTCACTTTCCTTAAAGTCGCCTTCACCTGCCGTTAGCAGGCACCCTTGCCCTGCGATGCTCGGACTTTCCTCACGCAAATTTCTTTGCCCGCAACCGTACGGTCAACTCAAATCAAAGCCATTTTAACACAATTTTCGGGTTTTTGCAAAAGTATTTAATCTTAATTATTGATTTTTACGCAAATTTAATTTAAAATATATACGAATAAATAATTTAGGAGTAATTATGAAGAAAACGAAAATTATTTGCACTCTCGGTCCTTCAAGCGATAACGAAAAAATTTTATCGGAGCTTGTTGACGCGGGTATGAACGTCGCAAGGCTTAATTTTTCGCACGGAACGCACGAGGAACACGCGAAAAAAATCGCGATGATTAAAAAGGTCAGGGAAGAAAAGAAAGTTCCCCTTCCCATTCTTCTCGACACGAAAGGTCCCGAGTTCAGAATAAAGACCTTCGAAAAGGGCAAAATTACGCTTAAAGACGGCGATACTTTCACTTTTACCACGGACGACGTCATCGGAAACAAGCAAATAGTTTCCGTTTCGTTCGAGGGTATCTGCGACCAGATGAATCCCGGCGATAAGATACTGTTAAATAACGGACTTATAATTTTCGAGGTCGTTAAAGTCGAGAAACCGAACGTTATCTGCCGTACGCTCGTCGGCGGCGAGCTTTCGAACAGAAAATCGATGTTCTTCCCCGATAAGGAGCTGGATATGATTTACCTTTCCGAACAGGATAAGGACGATTTGAAATTCGGCGTCGAGCAGGGTATCGATTTCGTTGCTTGCTCATTCGTATCGCGCGCGCAGGACGTAATTGACGTAAGAAACTGGCTTAGGGAATGCGGCGATAAAAACGACGATATCGAAATTATCGCAAAGATTGAAAACCGCGCCGGCGTGAACAACCTCGAATCCATCGTAAATTCGAGTAACGGCGTAATGGTTGCGCGCGGCGACCTCGGCGTGGAAGTGCCGTTCGAGGAGCTTCCCTCCATTCAGAAATCTATCATAAGCAAGTGCAGAACGCTCGGAAAGCGCTCGATTACGGCGACGGAAATGCTCGAATCGATGATTAAACAGCCCCGCCCCACCCGTGCGGAAATTTCCGACGTTGCGAACGCCGTTTACGACGGTTCGTCCGCGATTATGCTTTCGGGCGAAACTGCGGCGGGTGCTTATCCCGTCGAAGCGGTCAGGGCAATGTCGCGCATAGCCGAACAAGCCGAGAAAAACACGAATTACATTCACTATATCGACGAGAGCAAATACATTATTAAAAATCTAGCGGAAGCGCTTTCGCACTCCGCCTGCACGCTTGCGCAGGATATCGGCGCGAAAGTAATCGTCGTTTGTACGAGAACGGGCGGCACGGCGAGAACGGTTTCGAGGTTCAGACCGATGATTGATATCATAGGAATGACGACGGACGAAAAAGCTTACAGAAAGCTTGCGCTGAGCTGGGGCGTAATTCCCGTAATGAGCGAGGAATTTTATTCCGTGGACGTACTTTTTCACTACGCGAAGCGCGCGGCAATCGATACCGGGTTGGTGCAAAAGGGAGACAAAATCGTACTTACGGGCGGAACGCCTAACGGGAAGAGCGGAAACTCCAACCTTATTAACGTTGAAACGATACAGTAAATAAATATTGAAACAGCCGCCCGCGGGCGGCTGTTTTTTATTGAAGTTTATTAAATTGAAAGCGGCGCGCTTTTTTCAAAGCGCGCCGCTTTATACTTTTTGTTATCTAAGTTCGATATAAGGCGAAGCAAGAACTGTTTCGACTGCTGAATAAACGAACTTCCAGAGACTAGTGTCACCATCAACATCAAAGCCCGAGTGGTTGACCCAGAACAACTTGTTATAGGGCTTAGGAATACCCTCTTCGTCCTCTTCAACGGGTTCGTCGAACCAAGTTACACCGTAGTTGGGGTTATGTTCGGTTATCGTCGAGAAGCACTTGGAAATCGTAATATTGCCGTTTGCCGCATAATAGCCCATAATACCGGAGCAGTTCTTCGCACATTCGGTAACTAGAGTCAAATCGTTCGTGAAGTACATCGTACCTACGTAGATACAATTCTTGATTATCGTTTCGCCTCTGCCGGTAAATCCGCCTATTATGCCGCCCGTGTATTTAGGACAACTAAGCACACCCGAGAAAATGCAGTTTTCGATGACAGCTTTATCCCTTTCGAGCGAGCCTCTGTCGTCGCTTCTGCCGACGATACCGCCGCCGTACTGGTTCGCATCGATACGAGTTTCAACGCTGCAATTCTTGATAACAAAGTTGGAAACGTCCGTGCCTGAGCTCTGCTGAACGAATCCTACCAAGCCGCCTATACGACCGTCACCGCCCTTGCCGCTGATGGAATAATCGTATTTTCCTTCAGCATTCTTCGTAATGCTGTTCTTTACCGAAACCTTTTCGATATAAGTCAAACGACCTTCCTGGTCGGGAGCGTTTATCTGACCTACAAGTCCGCCTACTCTGTTAAACCCGATTACGGACAAATTCTTAATTTTGACGTTAGAAACGTAACCGTACTGTAGCTTACCGATAAGTCCGGTCATATCGTGTTTGTCATAATCGTCTTTAATCGTAACGTTATCGAAGTTTACGTTCATTATCGTGCCGCCCTTTACGGTACAGAACACGCCGTATCCCCTCGACGTACCGGTTACTGCCGCGTTGTCGATAGAGATATTCTTAATCGTATGACCGTTGCCGTTTAAAAGCGCCGTAAAGTCGTTCGTGCTTACGTTAAGCGAACCTTCGCAATCTATATCATTTTTAAGAACATAGATTTCCTGAGGAGAATTTGAAGCAAGCATAGCTTCGAATTCGGCTTTCGTCGTAACGTCTTTCGCTTCTACTTCGATTTTATAAACGCCGGAAGTAAGCACGTTGTTCATATTTGCAAACGTATAATACAAATCGTACGAAGCACTGTTGTCCTGCACGAAATCGAACGAGAACTTGGTTGCACGGAATTCGGTTTCTACGCCTTTCGCCTTAACTTCTTCAGCCGTAGGAGCAACGCCGCCCTTTGCCTGAGTATAGGTGTAAAGAATGCCCGCCGCATACTGAGGTTCCATACCGAGGCTGTAGCCGTTGAGATTTACGGAGAACTGCTGCGTTCCGGATTTGATATCAACCTGCGAATCCTTGCTTACGATATGAATATTATATTTGTAAGAAACGGTTTTTTCCGCAAGCTTGCCCAAAGTTACGTCGTCGTGGAACGTAATGGTTTCGGTAATTTCCCAGATACCGCATCTGTTTCTGTCGTATCTTGCCTGAGGCACGGGCTCATCACCAGCCGCTTCTCTGAAAGTATAAGTTCTGTTTTTGTCGTAGTACTCTTCGGGGATAATATTTCCGCTGTCCGAGGTATCGTTCGTAACGGTATAGTCGGGAAGCTTGAACACGCTCTGATCGACGATTATTTCGTTGTTAACGACACCGGGAACGGTGAAGTCAGCCGCAGTTGCACGGAAAGTATTCTTTTTAACCGTTAAAGGGAAGTCCTTAGACTTTTCTACACCGCCGACGTTAACCCTTGCCGTGAGCGTTACAACTTTATCCGCATCGATAGGACGGTTAACCTGTACTCTTACGTCTTCGTGCTTGGAATACGAGGTACCGGTCTTATCCGTAATATTAAGGATATCGGGATTGCTCGAAGTCCAAACGATATTTTTATTTAATATCTTAGTGACGATATCGAAATCCTGACAAACAGCTTCGGTATTTACGGGAACGTACATCAAATCCCTTATCGCCATAGCAATCGCCTCGTTTTCGCTCGACGCAGTGGTCAAATCGGTAAAATCGTAGTGAGTGTACTGGTCCCAGCTCGTCTTGTTGAGGCGCGAGCCCTGAGTATATTTGGTTTCGTCCTTAATAGCGAAGAAATCACCGAAGTTAATCGAATTATCTTCGTTACGGAATTCCGTATGAACGTTTGCTTTGCGAGACATTGCAAAGTTTGCGTCCGCTATCTGTTTGAAGATTTCCGTCGCCGCAGGTAAAGTTCCCGCTACGCCTACCATACCGGAAACGTGAGTATTCAACTCTTCCGTATCGGCTACGACGGAAGTTTTCTGAGTATAGTTATACTTTATTTGTCCATCTACGTTTTCGGTTCTAACGTCAAGACCGTTGAAGAAAATAGAGTTCTGAACGGAGCCCCTGTACCTATCCTCTCCCTGACGGGTATTTTCGGTATTTACCGAAATAACGTTTGCTATATTGTTATAGCTGTATTCGTGCCTTGCGAGGTCGATATTCGCACTGGGGTCTTCGGAAAGTCCGCCGTTGTACTTAATCTGACCGAACGTAGGACTGTCGGGATTATTATCAATGCCTGCGGAGTTGTTAAAAGCCGTTACGCCGTTAATAGTTATAACGCCGGGGTTGGAGTTATCCGTAACGCCGTGCTGACCGTTGTTGAACGAAAGGCAGTTATAAATGAGAACTTCGCCTTCCATAACGGAACCGCCGAGCTTGAAGCCGTTACCGTCGCCGTTATTGGTTTTATAGGAATTGGTGTTCGCTTCGGCAAATCTGGTATCGAAATTGCATTTCGCGTTGAATTCGGCCTGAGTTTCCATAAGATAGCCGTTTTCGAACGCGACGCAGTTATACATTATAACCATACCGATATTGCCGGAGTCCGTCTTTGCAAACAAATCCCAACCGTCATCCGAGTTGCGGTATGCAATACATCCGTCGAATACGTTGCCGTAGCCAACGGTAAGCTTTGCCGCGAAACCGTCGGCGTTTTCGCCGTAGGTTTCGTTGTCGTAGTTGTTGTACGACGTGCAGTTTTTGATGAGGTTATGGCTCGGCCAATAGTTAATATTAGCCATAATATTATTTGCGTGGTCCACGTCCTCTTCTTCGTAAAGCTCGGAATAGCTTCTTCCGAGCTGCAAACCCGTATCACGGTTGTCGTAGAAACACGAATTTTCAATAATATTATAGCTACCGCCGATATACAGGCCGTTATCACCCGCGCCGCAGACGTCCACTCCGTCCCAGTGAACGTAGTTGGAATAAATCTGCACGCCGCGCTGAATGGAAGCGAACGGAAGCTGATAGAACGCGAGCGTCGCTTTCTGCGTAGGGTCGGCGTTTTTAACGGTGATATACTTGTTATGCTCGCCGCTTTTAAGCATTACTATTCTCGTATCGAGGTCGTATCTGCCGGGCATTACCATAACGGTATCGCCGGGCTTTAATTCAGCGTCCTGCAAAACGTAATTTATCTGCATAGGGTCGCTTTCAGTGCCCGCAGCGTCCTTCTTGCCATCGGGTGAAACGTACCAAACGCCCTCGTTCGGGCCGGGTTCGGTTTCGCCACACGCGGAAAGCGTTACACCCGCAACGCCCGCCGATACGGTTATACCCAAAAGCGCCAATAACGAAATCAGTTTCTTACTTTTCATTATGCTTTAAATTCCTTAATAAAAATTTTCATAATTTACAGCTACACTCTCAACGGCAAAAACGCCGTTGAGAGTGAGCTTTTTGTTTATATTTGACAATTATTGTCGGTTTAATTATTCCGCTGCTGCAGGAACGATTTCAATCATGAATACGTTCATAGAGCTGTTGTCGGGGTTGAATACTATTTCACCTGCCGCAGTAACAGTGAATTCATAAACTTTTGCAGTGCCACTAGCAGTAGAACCAGTATTCGTCGAAGCAGACGTTACACCCGTACCGGTAGCCGTTAACGACCTTGCAACACCATCAGAACCGCTCGTTGCCGCGTAAACTTTAATCGTGCAAGCGCCCGTTACCTTAACCGTTAAAGTATTAGAGCTGCTAATCTGAACTGCTTTCGTGAAGGACTTCGCGCTATCACCAGAGCCGTAGGTTGCGTTCTTGCTTTTACCCTGAACCTCAGAACCGAGTTTAAATACTCCTTTACCCTTTTCATAAGTGGTAATACCAGTCTTAGTATTATTTTCTATACCAAGAGTTGCCTCAGCCATATCAATCGTTATAGCCTGCTGTTCACCCTCTCCGGCTTTCTTAACGACGTTCAAGCTAAGTTCCCTCGTTACCGTAGCATTCGTGCCATCGGTAAGCGATGCGGTTGCAACGACGGTAATCGTGTAAGGCGTGTCGGAAATGGCGAAATCTATACCGTTCTCGTCGTCGGAGCCAATCGTTGTATCGTTATAAGAAACCGTGTAGTTAAAGGTAGCGTTTGCATTTTCTCCAAGAGGAGCTACAGCGATATGATTCCATTTAAGGTTAAACTGAGTACCTTCTTGAACTGCGGTATCAAGGTTAGCGATGAAGTCTATCGTTGCGCCGTAAATGCCGGGAACCTGCGAATCTACTATTACTTTATAAGAGGTAGTAAAGTCACCGTATGCAACGTTTATGGTTCTTTCGCCGAAAGCCGTAGCGAAATCATCGTGAGCGGTAAACGTAGCTTCCGCGGTTACGTCGGTTTCGACCTTATTGCAGGTTACGTTGCTAACGCCGATTGCCTTAACCATATAATTCTCCTTAGCGTCTGCCACGTCGAATTCCGTACCGAAAACCATATGCGCGTTATCCTGAGCGTCGGTCTTCTCGACTTTTATTTCCGCAACGTTTACGCTACCGGTACCGAGCAGGATTTCCTGGTTATCTGCCGCAGGCATCTGCTGGTCAAGCTGAACGTAAGTGAAGCATACGCCGTTCACTTCGCAGGCAATATAATAATCGCCCGCAGCCGTAAGATTGTAAGTAAACTTCTTATTCGTCTTGGATGCAATTTCTTCAGACGTACCGACCTGATTATTGAACGTTGCCGTTATGGGAGCTTCGGTAGTAACGGTCATTCCGCCGAAAAGTGCAACCTTTCTCGTATCGCTACCGTTATTATAAGCATATACGGTAAGCGTTGCGGGACCGTCAACTTTAACTTTGATATATCTGGGGCATTTAGAGCTTGCCGACGCGCCGTTCATCTTTAAACGCTTTGCAAAATATTTGCCTTCGAAATCTCTATCAGCCGAACCGACGTTATCGACAGAGCCGCTCTTAGTGGAGCAAACCTCGAAACGACCGTCCTGCAATACGAGAGGAGAATGCGAATTTTCTGCCTGTGCTTTTATTGCATTTTCCTGCTCTTCAGTCAATGCGCTGAAATTAAGCGCGAACTGCTGGGTAACTTTTTCATTGTTAACGGTAATAGTGTATTTAACAGTACCGGTAGCCGTGCCGAAAGCCAAATTAGCGGTTTTGTTTTCGCCTACGGTTAAAGTATCGAGACCGGTAACGGTTACGTCCGCCTTAGCAACGTTAACCTTATCTCCGTTTGCGCGAGTACCTTCGTACGTCCAGGTAGAAGTCATACTGTCAGTAGGGCTCTGCATCTGTTCGAACAGAACGCCGGTACCCGTTTTAACTTCCAAAGTAACGACGGGGTTCTTAACCACAACGGTAGCCTGACCGAAGATTTCATCGTCGGCTTTAAGCTCTACCAATATAAGGAAAGACGCGTCGTCTTTGATTTCGTCGTACTTAGTCAAAGGAACCGTGGGAGCGTCCGCTTTAGCTACCGTCACGGTATATTTATCAGCCGCGAGAGCTTCTCCTTCGAGAGCCGTACCGTTAGCATCTGCATATTTAACAACCATATTCGAAAGGTCGATATTTGCGGAAGTCTTTTCGGTAGAGAGAACGTGTTCGAGAGTTACGCCGGAAATTGCCAAGCCTTCTGCATCTTCGGGAATTTCGGCAACGGGAGGCTTCTGCTGAGCCGCGGTTACGGTTATCGTTTTCGTTGCGGTTTTGCTTCCGTCCGCCGTCGTTACGGTTATCGTAGCCGTACCTTCCGCAACGCCCGTTACCACGCCGCCGCTTACGGTTGCTACGCTCGCGTTGGAAGTAGTCCAGGTTACCGCCTTGTTCGTTGCGTTATTGGGTGCAACGGTTGCCGTAAGGGTTATCGTCTGTCCCGCTACTACCGTTTCAGCTCCGCTGAGCGATACGCCCGTTACCGCTACGGTCGAAGAACCGGGTGTCAATACGTAGCCGCACTTGTCGCACTTGCCTTCGCTGTTAGCGTCGGTGTGCCCTTCGAACGAATTCTTCTCTCCGTCGTAATCGTCGCATTCAGCCGCGTGATAGTGGCCGTTTGCGCCGTCGGGCGTCCAGTCCTCGCTGAAGGTGTGCGTATGTCCGCACGCCGAGAGCGCGCCCAAGCTTGCGCTTACTGCGCCCGTGATAACAAATACGGAAAGTAATTTGTTGAGTTTTTTCATCTTTTTCCTCCAAATAATAATTACTGATTTAAAGAATCCAAGCCGAACGCAAACTAAAAAAGTGCGCACTGACGGCTTTATTTCTACTTTTATATACTATCACTTATTTTCATTTATGTCAACAGTCACGTGTGAAAATTTTGCGGAAAATGTTAGCACAATACAGGGACTTGCAGGAAAAATTGTTAAAATATACCCGTTCATGTTTTTTCGTTATTTTACGCGGCTTATCGCGTAAGCGTGACAAGCGGCGGTTCGTCTGCGGGCGAGCGCGGGCGGGCGTGACAAGCGGCGGCGCAAAAATTGCGCCGCCGCTTAATTTTAAATAATAAAGGTCGGAAAACGCAAGGGCGGATTGATTTCGCCCGTTAAGCGTTTTCGCGACCAAAGCAACCTCACGGCAAAAGCTTTTTCGCGGGAAAAAGGATTTTGCGTGAACTTTAACTGGGGATATCCGCAAATGCCGTGTCGCGATAAAGTATTAACCCGCTTCTCGCAGGTGGGTGCGGCGAAGCCGTTAATGTAAATCGGACTTTCCGCGAATATAACGCAGACCTTGCCTATTAACGCGAACGACCGCTCCCGAATAAAAATTGTGGATTACGAATTTAACGCGCCACGCACACAGCAGGTATCCGTTACTTATTATACCACCATTGATTTTAATTTGCAATAATGGGCGCAGTTAATTTTTGGAAGCCGTGGACGAAACTATCCCCATTCAAGAAAATAGTGATGAATATGGTTTCGTCCATTCAAACGCTTGATTTTTGGGCGGGAAGAAAGTAAAATTTAGTTAGACTAATTTTTAAGAGGTACTTTTATGGAAGATATGACGGGTATAGTTCCCTGCACCTCCCTCCCCTACTCCGAATTTAAAAACCACGTGGGCGAGGTAGTTACGATTAAGGGCGCTATTCATAATATAAGGGATATGTCGGACTTCGCGTTCGTTATCGTGAGGACGGCGCGCGAGCTCGTTCAATGCGTTTACTCGCCAGAGTACTCCGATTACCGTATGGACGAAAACGTGGTCGAACAGGCTTCGGCTAAAATTACGGGAAAGGTCGTTAAAAGCGAAACGCGCGACGGAAGCGAAAGATACGAGCTGCAAATTCACGGCATCGAAATTTTGTCCGTGCCCGCCGCCATTCCGCCCGTCGTCATTTCCAAAAAGCAGATTAACTGCGATTTGAGCGTGAACCTCGACTACCGCCCCGTTACCCTGCGCAACCCCAAGGAACGCGCAATTTTTAAAATTCAGGAAGGTATTCAGCGCGGGTTCAGAGAATATCTCACCGCACAAGGCTTTACCGAAATTCATTCGCCGAAAATCAACTTCGCCGGCGCGGAGGGCGGCACGAACGTGTTCAAGCTCGACTATTTTGGCAAACAGGTTTACCTTGCGCAGAGCCCTCAGCTCTACAAACAGGCGCTCGTACCCGTTTATGAACGCGTATTCGAAATTGCGCCCGTGTTCCGCGCGGAGCACCACGACACGAGCAGACATTTGAACGAATACATTTCGATGGACTTCGAGATGGGGTTCATAGAGAGCTTTACCGATATTATGAATATGGAAACGGGCGTTCTGAGATATATTATGGAGCTTCTCAAAAAGGACTACGCGCCCGAAATCGAGCTGCTTAAAGTAGAAGTGCCCGAAATTAAGAGCATTCCCTGCATACGATTTAAGGACGCAAAGGAAATGTGCGTGAAGAAGCTGAAAAACATTACGGATATGAAGGACTTCGAGCCCGAGGAGGAGGCGTTCCTCGGCAAGTGGGCTAAACAGCAGTTCAATTCGGACTTCTTGTTCGTTACTCACTACCTCTCCAAAAAGCGCCCGTTCTATACTATGGACGACCCCGAAGACCCCGAGGTT
>CAZRCE010000016.1:0-20471 GCA_964598465.1 uncultured Clostridia bacterium
ATTTTCTGTATCTCGCGAACGCGGTCCTCGGGTATGTTCATTTCCTTGGCTATTTCAGCGGGGGTCGGCTCTCTGCCGTATTTCTGTAACAGTATGCGCGAAACCCTCGTCAGCTTATTAATCGTTTCCACCATATGCACGGGGATACGGATAGTTCTAGCCTGGTCGGCTATGGCGCGGGTGATGGCTTGTCTTATCCACCAGGTCGCGTAGGTGGAGAATTTGAAACCTTTCTGGTAATCGAATTTTTCCACCGCCTTCATAAGACCTAAGTTGCCCTCCTGAATTAAATCGAGAAAGAGCATACCGCGCCCGACGTATCTCTTTGCAATCGATACGACGAGCCTTAAATTGGCTTCCGAAAGCTGTTTGCGCGCTTCCTCGTCGCCCTCCTGCATTCTGCGGGCGAGCTCTATTTCGTCGTCTGCGGAAAGAAGGGGAACTTTACCGATATCTTTAAGGTACATCTTCACGGGGTCGTCGAGTCCGATATCGGAGAGCGCCTGCTCGTACAGCTCCTTATCCCTTTCGGCTTCGTCTATAATCTGAATACCCGCGTCCGCAATGGATTTGTAAACGAAATCCATCTGCGTGGGCGTGGTTTCGTACTTTTCCATTATGTCGCAAAGGCTGTTCGTGGTTATAGAGCCCTTAGCCGCGTGACTGTCTATAATCTGCTTTAATACGTCGTTGAGTTTCTGTTCCGATAAATTCATATCCGTACCCCGTTTTTTATCTTTTCCTTTTTTTGTATAAGCTCGGTGAGCTTGCGCGCGTACGCGTTTCTCTTTTCAATGTCCGTTTCCGAAGACAGCTTTGCGGTGACCGCCGCAATCTCTCCGTCCACACCGTTCAGAGCGAGTTTTTGCACGCAGTCGGAAAAATATTTTTCCGCAACCGCGCCAGAAAACTCCACGCCGTCGGAATAATCGAGAATCCTTTTAAGCTCCTCGTATTCGGGAGTATCCTCCTCGAAAAAGTCGAAAAGCTCGCTCATATGTATCTTTTCGTCCGCGGCGCGCATATTGAGTATATATTTTTTGATTATCGTGTGGATATCGTCCGCAAACTCTATACTTTCGAGGTCGGTATCCTTTACGTAATCCGCGCCGAAAAGAAAGCTGGATATTACGAAGCGCGAAGCCCTTACGAACACGGAGGAGCTGTCCTGCCGCTCTGACTTGGTTTCCTTTTTGGGCGGCTCGCCCGCGGGCGCTGAGTTTAAGTCCCTGTTCAGACTTTCGAACGTTATGCCCGTTTCGTCCCTCAGCTTCTTCAATAAATCCTCTTGCTCTGCAGAGCTGTCGGCCGTTTTTATAAGCTTTATCGCTTCGGAAACGTACCTGCGCTTGTCCTCGGTTTTCGTTATATCGTAACCGCGCTTTAACACGAGTAGCTTATAGTCTATCAGCGGCATTGCCGCGTCAAGGCATTTTTGGTAGCCTTCCGCGCCGCGCTGTTTTATTACGTCGTCCGGGTCTAACCCGTCGGGCAGAGGCACGACCTTTACGTTAAGCCCCTCGCCCTTTAATATGTCCAGTCCGCGCAGATTTGCCTTCTGACCCGCGCCGTCGCCGTCGTAGCTTATAAGTACCGTGTCCGCGTAGCGCTTGACGAGCCGAGCCTGCTCCTGCGTGAGCGACGTGCCCATACTCGCAACCACGTTTTTAAAGCCCGCCTGATAGAGGGAAATCGTATCCATATACCCCTCTACCATAATGACTTCCTTAATAGTTTGCGTTCTTTTAAGCTTTTTTAAAAGATTGATATTGTAAAGAGATTTGCTCTTGTTGAAAACTACCGTTTCCTTGGTATTTTTGTATTTTGCAAAGTTCGTTTTCTTTAATACTCTGCCGCCGAACGCCACGACCTCGTCTAGAGCGTTTATTATGGGATAAATCAGTCTGCCGCCCTGCGCGTCGGTAAGTCTGCCTTCGACCTCGTTTATCGCGCCGCTGTCTATCATATCCTCGCGCGAGTAGCCCTTGGAAATGAGATATGCGGGTAAATCAGTAAAATTAAGGCTTGCGCCCAGCCCGAAAGTGCGGACTATATTGGACGGGATTTTTCGGCTTAAAATATATTCTATATGCTCGTCCGCTTTGCCCGAATTTAGATTTTTAAGATAAAAGTGCGCGCAGTCGTTTAAGATTTTCAAAACCGCGTCGCGCTTCCTTTTAAGCTCCGCCGTGCGGCGGTTGTCCTCGGTGGTCTGCGGCACGGGCAGATGCGCCCTCTCCGCAAGCAGTTTAACGGTATCGACGAAATCAAGCGTTTCCATTTCGGAAACGAGCTTTATTACGTCGCCCGAAGCTCCGCAACCGAAGCAGTGATAGAACTGACCGCTTTCGTTGACGGAAAAGGACGGAGTTTTTTCATGGTGAAAGGGGCAGCAAGCCCAATAGCTGCCGCCGCGCTTTTCGAGGCTGAAATATTCGCCCGCGATTTCCACGATATTAAGTTTGTCTTTAAGAGTCCTTAAAAACTCCTGGTCGAGAACTGCCATAAATTTCAGCCGAGTTCGTCTATAAACGTCCAGCCCTTCGGCACGAATATGCGGTTGAAGGTGTAAATTGCGTATCTGTCCGTCATCGACGAAATATAATCGCAGATAACCTGATTTAAGGGATAGCTTTCCAGAAATTTTATATAGGTTTCGGGCAAGGCTTCGGGATGCTTTTCGAAATAATAATAGGTTTCGAAAAGCATTCTTTCGGCTTTCTCCTCCTCGCCGCGCGCAAATTCGGTGAGATACACCCGCTCGAACATAAATCTGCGGAGCTTGTCGCTCGCCTCCTCTATATCGGGTTCCATCGAAACTTCGCTCTTACCTATGCTGTTTCTGTACACCGAAGTTACCGCGGTGTTTATCCTGTCGCGCGAGGTCGTGCCGAGAACGGAAACGACGGCCTTCGGCAAATCGTCCGCCTTTAATATCCCCGCGCGGATTGCGTCGTTTAAATCGTGGTTTATGTAAGCAATTCTGTCCGCGATATTAACGCAAGTGCCTTCGGGCGTGGAAGGTTTAAGAGATTTTTTGTGATTTAATATGCCGTCTCGCACTTCGTAAGTAAGGTTCAGCCCCGCGCCGTCCTTTTCGAGAACGTCCACGACCCTGACCGACTGCTCGTTGTGCCTGAAACCCGACGGAGAAAGCTTGTTCAAAATCCGCTCGCCGCTGTGACCGAAAGGCGTATGACCGAGGTCGTGGCCGAGCGCGATTGCCTCGGTTAAATCCTCGTTCAACGAAAGACTGCGCGCAATCGAGCGCGCTATCTGCGCGACGTCGAGAGTGTGCGTGAGCCGCGTGACGTAATGGTCGCCCTCGGGCGAGAAAAAGACCTGAGTTTTGTTTTTAAGGCGCAGAAAGGATTTGCTGTAAATTATTCTGTCCCTGTCGCGCTGAAAATCAGTGCGCATAAAACAAGGTTCTTCCTCCCTCGCTCTGCCTTTCGTATTTTCCGAAAGCGTAGCGAACGGAGAAAGAGTTTTACTTTCGATATTGTAGATTTTTTCGCGTACCGATTTAAAATTATCCATTACTATCTATTTATTACGATATAAATCGCTGTTTTCCTTTAATTATTTGAATTTATTTGCCGAAACCGCCGCCGACGGAAATAATTTCGCCCGTTATATACGCGCTCTCCGCAAGGTACGCGCACGCCTGTGCTACGTCCTCGCCGCTGCCTAAACGACCGAGAGGTATCTGAGATATCAAATCCTCCATTTCCACTTCGGACAGATGACCGTTCATTTCGGTATCGATAACGCCGGGGGAAACGCAGTTCACCCTTATATACGAGGGCGCAAGCTCCTTGGCGAGGGCTTTGGTAAACGCTATCACCGCGCCCTTGGAAGCGGAATACGCGACCTCGCAGCTCGCCCCGACCTCGCCCCATATGGAAGCGATATTGATTATACAGCCGCTGCCCGACAAAATCATACTGTCCACCGCCTCGCGCGAGCAAAGGAACACGCCCTTTGCGTTCACGCCGAAAAGCTCGTCCCAGTCGGCGGAGGTCGTGTCCTGAATTACGCGGACTTTGGAAATGCCCGCGTTGTTCACGAGCACGTCGAGCCGCTCGTATATGCGGAAAATTTCCTTGAACATTTCCTTTACCTGCTCCTCGTCCGAAACGTCGGCGCGCATGAGCACGGGGCAATAACCAAGCATATTGAACTCGCTCTGCGTGGCGAGCGCCGTTTCCTCGTCGTGGCAGTAATTTATGATTACTTCGTAGCCCATTTTCAGAAACTCGTGGGCGACGGCTTTGCCTATTCCCTTAGTTCCGCCCGTTATAAGCGCAGTTTTCATTTAATCAGCTCCATTATCTTTTTTGCGGCAACCGCGGGCGGTAAGTCGTCCGCGTCCAACACGAAATCGGCGGTAGCTTCGTACGCACCCGCCCTCGCTTCGTAAGTTTTTTTAAGCGCCGCTAACCCGTCCTTTAAAAGAGGGCGCGTGCAATCGCCCGAAAGCCGCCTTTCGAGCGTATTCAAAGATACTTTGATATATACGATTTTTCCAGCGCGCTTTAATTCGGCGATATTTTCGGCACACAGAATTGCGCCGCCGCCGAGGGAAATTACCGCGTTCGAAAAGCGGGAACAAACTTCCCTTATGACTTCGCTTTCCATTTCGCGGAAACGCGCTTCGCCGTACTTTGAAAAAATCCCGTCGATTTTGCCGTACTTTTGCTCGATGAGATAGTCGCTATCCACGACGGTAAGTCCGTATAAACGACCTATCTCTTTCGCGACGGTGGATTTGCCGCAGGCGGGCATTCCGCTTAAAACGATATTCACTTTTTGAAGCTCAGCGCGGCGAGAAGATAGCTGTCCCTGCCGAAGCCCGCCACGACGCCTTTGCATACTTCGGATATCACGGAAATATTTCTGAACTCCTCGCGTGCGTGCACGTTGGACATATGCACTTCGACGACGGGGGTCTTTATCGCGGCTATCGCGTCGCGTATGGCGTAGCTGTAATGAGTATAAGCGCCCGCGTTTAAAATAACGCCGTCGTACCCCTCCGCGTCCGCCGACTGAATTGCGCCGCAGATTTCGCCCTCGATATTACTCTGGTAAAACTCGCAGGCGTCGCCGCTAAGCCGCTCGGCAAGGTACGCGTTGATATCGTCTAAGGACTGCGTGCCGTAGATATCCTTTTCGCGCAAGCCCGTCATATTGAGGTTTACTCCGTTGATGAATAGAAATTTCATTTAAGTACTTCCTTTATAAACTCTTTATAAAGCGCGTCCGCAGTCTGCAAATCCGCTTCTTTTCCGAACCACACGCATTCTGCGAAATACGCCTGAAAAAACAGCATAGCCTTTCCGTTTACCGTGCGCTTGCCGAGCGATTTCGCTACGCGCAGAAATTCGCTTTCTTCCGGGTCGTAAATCAAATCCGCCGCGGCGGAACAGTTCTTTATTATTTCCTCGCTCACCGGGGACGAGCCGACCGTCTTATGCATCCCCACGCCAGTAGCGTTTACAATCAGGTCGTAGCTTGCGGGTTCGAGCGCCCTCAACGGCGTTATCGACGGACACGTCACTACGAGGGATTGCGTGCTTTCGTACCGTCTGCTGTAAACGGATACGCTTGCGCCCGCCGAGGCCAGTTTAATCGCCGAGCTTCTGCCCGCACCGCCCGCGCCGACCAAGAGAACGCGCTTGCCCGTAACCGTTATGTCCGCAAGCTCAAGCATTCGCATAAAACCGAGCCCGTCGGTATTGTGACCAGACTTATCGGACGAGAGAACGGTATTCACCGCGCCGAAAGTTTTCGCGTCGCCACAGATTTTATCAAGGTGCGGAATAACCGTGATTTTGTAGGGTATCGTAAGGTTAAGACCGTCGTACTTTAAAAGAAGCTCTTCTATACGGCTTTCGAACTCGGCTTCGGGCACGGTGACTTTGTCGTAAGAAAGGGCGTAACCCAAACGGCTTGAAAGGAAAGAGTGAATTTGCGGGCTTAAGGAACGCGAAACGTCCTTGCCTACTACTGCGAATTTTTTCATTTTCCGCTCCTTATTTTATCGCGGCATTCGCGGATAAGCGAGATATATTCTTCCGACCCGAGAACGAGCTCTTCGCACTCGCCTATATCTTTGGGAACGATTAACGAAACCTCGCCCGAAGCACGGTTTTTCTTGTCGTACGCGGCGAACGCCGCCGCCTTTTCTATATCGTCGTACGCGGGAATTTTTACGCCCGCGCATTTAATTAGATTTATCAGCCTTTCCGCGTATTCGGGTGCACATATGCCCTTGCGAACGGCGATATACGCTTCGTAATAGGAGCCTATCATAACGAATTCGCCGTGCGATTTGCGCTTATAATACAGCTCGAATGCGTGACCCGTCGTATGACCGAAATTCAAGGTCTTTCTCGCCCCGCCCTTGTCGTGCTCGTCGCCCTCGACGACGCGCGCTTTATGCTCTATACAGTCGGGAACTATAGCCCCGAAAAAGTCGGGGGCGAACAGGTTTTCGGAATTAGCTTCAAGCTTTGAAAATATTTCTTTATCGAGCGCGCCGTACTTGATAATCTCGCCCAGACCGCAGCGTATTTCGCGCTTCGGCAAGGTCTTTAAAAACATCGGGTCGGCTATCACTTCGTCGGGCTGATAGAAAGTGCCGACGAGGTTTTTTACGCTCATAAAATCGACTGCGGTCTTACCGCCGACGGAGCTGTCAACCTGCGATAAAAGCGTCGTGGGAATTTGCACGAGGCGGACGCCGCGCATATACAGCGCCGCCGCAAGTCCCGCGATATCGCCTACCACACCGCCGCCGAAAGCGACTACCGTCGAATAGCGGTTCACGCCGCACTCGACCATCTTTTTGAGAATTTTAAAGAGAACGGTCGCGTTCTTGCTCTTTTCGCCCGCGGGAAAAACGAATACTGGCGCGCCCGCGAACTTCTCGTCCAAAAGCGGTTTATAGAGCGCGTAAACGGTTGAATCGGTTACGATAAACGGCTTGACTTTTTCAAGCTCCGCCACGCGGGAACGGAACGCGTCGCCGCAGTATATCACGCTTTTTCCCGAAGCCGCCGATAAAATTATTTCTTTCATTGATTTACGGGAGAAGGTCGTACCTGCCCTTTACCTCCTTCATATTGTCGCCGCCTATCCTGCGCGAAACGGCTTCCGCAAGGGCGGTTGCGACTACGCTTTCGCAGATAATTTCGAACGCGCAGACCGCCGCGACGTCGCTCCTTTCGCTCGCTGCAACGCAGGGCTGTTTCGTTAAATAGTCCACCGTTTCCAGCCCCTTCATAAGCGTGGGAATGGGCTTCATTGCGGCGCGGATTATTATTTCTTCGCCGTTGGACATTCCGCCCTCTATGCCGCCCGCGTTGTTTGTTTTTCTTACGAACGAGCCGTTTTCGAAGTAGATTTTATCGTGAACGGAGCTTCCGCGCATATTCGCCGCGGCGAAGCCCAGACCTATTTCCACGCCCTTTACCGCCTGCATGCTCATGAGCGCGCCGCACAGCGCCGCGTCGAGTTTTTCGGAATAGGTCATACAGCTTCCGAAGCCGCTCTTTAATCCCTTTACGCGTATTTCGGCAACGCCGCCCGCCGTATCGCCCGCCGCTTTCAGCTCGTCGATAAGCGCGACCGCTTGCTTCTGTTTTTCGTTATCGAGCATAAACAGCGGCTGGGTTTTTGCTTTTTCAAGGTCGGCGAAAGGATATTTTTTGCCGTCCTCCACTCCGCACACGCTGCGGATATACCCGCTGATTTCCACGCCGAGCGCGGAAAGATATTGCCTCGCTATCGTGCCGAGAGCAACCCTTACCGCCGTTTCCCTTGCGCTTGCGCGCTCTAATATATTTCTCGCGTCGGTCTGGTCGAATTTAATCATTCCAGCGAGGTCGGCGTGACCGGGGCGGACTTTTGTGAGCGTTTTTTTCGTGAAATCCGCTTTCTCCGCGCCCATTACGCTTTCCCATTGAGCGTAGTCCTTATTACGGACGCAGACCGTCACGGGACTGCCGAGCGTAAGACCGCCGCGAACCCCGCTTAAAATTTCGACTTCGTCGCTCTCTATTTTCTGTCTGCCGCCTCTGCCGTAGCCGCTTTGACGGAGTTTGAGATAGGAGTTGATTTCGTCGGTATTTATTTTCAAATTCGAGGGCAAGCCCTCTACTATTCCTATAAGCGATTTGCCGTGCGACTCGCCCGCAGTTGTGAATTTCATCTGATACCTCTATAAAAAATTGTAGCCGTTGCCGTATGATATTACCGTTATATTTCCCCGTTCGTCCGTGGAATAAATTTTATCGGTGGAATTGCGAACGTCGGCAAGCGCCGTTGCGGACGGACAGCCCGCGTAATTCTTGCCCACTGAAAGCACCGCGGCTTCGGGAGAAAGAAGGTCGTACCACTTAGCATAGGTGCAAGCGGAGCTGCCGTGTCCCGCAACCGTTACGACGTCGCACTCCTTGAGTTTAACCTCGTAATTGCCTATCGGACAGAACTTGCCAACAATTTCGGGATTGTCCCTGTACAATTCGTAGTTTGCCGTAAGGCTTTTAAGCGTACTCTCGCCGACGTCGGAGGAAAACAGGAACGCGTCTTTTCCGTACTGCAACCAAGTTACCGCGGAGGCGTTCATAACCGCCGTATCCGTAAACGAATCGTTCATAGCGACGTATTCGGAGCGCGGACTGGTATGGTCAAACGGAGAAATAAACGCAAAAAAGTAACCGTATTCCTCGTTGCTTACGCCCACGCCGTATTCGATTATTTCCTCTCGCATGCCGCGACCTTCGCATATCTTTAAAAAACGCTCGTAAGCGTTACTGATTTTTACGTTAGTGACGAAGGGCACGAAAGCTACGCCGATTTCCTTATACTTTAGTATTTCTTCAAGCCCGCCGCAGTGCTCGCTCTTGACGGACGAGCATACGAGATAATCTATCTTATCCACGCTGCGCTCGTTTAAAAGCCGCAGAACGGCGAGGTTATTCGCATATACTCCGTCGCCGCCGTCAATCAGCATTACTTTGCCGTCGGGAAGTTCGACGAGAGTGCAATCCGCCATACCGAGCGATAAATAAGTTATGCGCAATTCTCCCTCTTTTCTTTCCGTTCGGGCTACGGTATATGCGGACAGATAGCGTATCGGTATAAACAGATTTACTATGAGAAGCGATAAAATCAAAACGGTCGCGAGAGCGGCGCAGACGATTGCCGAAATGAACTTTTTCGAAACCTTATTTTTTGCTGTTTTTTCTTCGGTATTCTTCAAAACGTTAGTATCGCCCTATGTTAATGATTATACATAATTGATTATAATATAAATTATCGCAAATGTAAACGCTTTAAAGGGTTTTTACCGTTAATATTCCCTAATATATATAAAAAAGTGCCGTCAAAGCGCAATTTTGCGCTTTGACGGCAAAAATTTATGCAAAATTTATACCTCTTTTCAGTCCTCAAATTCGACCTGTACGTTTTTGAGCCTGTAAAAAACCTTCAGGGACTGTAACCTGTTCTCCAAGTGCCTAGGTAAGGTTACGATAGTCAATCCCGTACAGCCGACGTACGCCTGCCTTCCTATCGCCGTTACGGATTTCGGAAGTTCGAGCTTCCTCAGCTCGCCGCAGTTCATAAACGCGACGTCGCCTATCTTTTCCAGACTTTCGGGATAATTGATATTCTGTAATTCGTAGCATTCCGCAAACGCCCAGTTGCCGAGTTCCTTTAAGCCCTCGGGCAGTTCTACCGTTTTAACCCCCTCGCAATGAGAGAACGCCCCCTCCGCCAAGGAAATTACGCCGTCGGGAACGGTGATTTTAGTCAGCTTTACGCAGAAATCGAAACAGCGGCGGCTTATCGTGGTAAGGCTTGACGAGAGTTTAAGCTCCTCCATCGCACTGCAAGCGTGGAACGCGCTTTCACCGATATATTTAACCGAATCGGGGATTTCGATTTTCGTCAATCCGCTGCACTCGGCAAACGCCATATCGTCGATGAGCGTCAGATTTTCGGGAAGCTTTATTTTCTTCATCTTCACGCACCAGGTAAACGCGCTCTTGCAGATAGCAACCAGCCCTTCGGGCAAAGCCACTTCCTCTACCTCGCTGTTAGAGAATGCGCCGTCGCCTATATGAGTTATGAAATCGGGTACGACGACGGACTTTTTAGCGCCTATATATTTTATTACGGTCGTATCTTCAATAAGGAAATCGGAAATATCGATTAACGAACGGCGGCGCTTTTCGGACTCGGGGTCGGCATCCTCGTCGGGAGTTATCGCGTCTATCTTTTCGCGCAGAGTTTCGATTTCGTCTTCGTCGGCAATCGGAACTATCGCCTCGTCGTCCTCGTCCGCAGGGTCTGCGTGTTCGGGAATCGCGTCGTAAATTGCGTCCGTTGCGTAATAGAGGTCCGTGGGAGCGAAGTCGGTATCGTCCCTGCCGACTAAATCGGCGACGTATTCCGCACCCTTAGGTATGGGATAATTCTCGAAAGATACGTCGTCGGGAATGTCCTGCGCCGCGCCGACGTAAAATCTGAAATAGATTGCATTGAAATTATCGAAAATTTTATCGCCCTTTACCCTTTTGAAAATTCTGCCGGGGATTACGACTTCTTTGAGCGAGGGGCATGCGTAAAACGCGCCCTTGCCTATTTTGGCGAGGTTGTAGGGCGTGACTACCTTTTCCACCGTCGGGCAGTTAAAGAATGCGAACGGCGCAATCCTCTTGACGTTATCTGGTATCGTAACCTCGGTTTCTTTACCTAAATATCTGTGAAGCGTGCCGTTTTCTATTTTGAAATGTTCGGACATAACCGTTCTCCCCGCCGAAAAATCGACAAAATATATATTATATTATACCACCAGTTTGCCGGATTGTAAATAACAAAAACAAAAAAATACCCCGCACGGACTGCCCGCGCGGGGAAAATTTTAAATTTTTTCAGAACGACTGGTGAATAGTACGCGAAATTACGTCGTCCTGCTGCTCTTTCGTGAGCTTATTGAAGTTTACGGCATAGCCCGAAACCCTTATAGTGAGCTGAGGGTATTTTTCGGGATGAGCCTGCGCGTCCAAAAGCGTATCTCTGTCGAAAACGTTTACGTTTAAATGATGTCCGCCGTCCGCGACGTACGCGTCGAGCATATTTACGAGGTTATCTACTCTTGACATAATTTTTCTCCTTATTCTTTAATCATCAAGTTTGCCGAGCGAGGCGGGCGTTATCGAGAAGGTGTTCGATATGCCGTCGCGCGAGTATTCGTAGGGGAGCTTGGCTACAGATTCGAGCGAAGCGAGCGCGCCGTTGGAATCTCTGCCGTGCATGGGGTTCGCGCCCGGCGCGAGAGGAGTTCCCGCCCTTCTTCCGTCGGGGGTGTTGCCCGTCTTCTTGCCGTAAACGACGTTGGAGGTAATCGTGAGAATGCTCATCGTGGGCACGCTCTCGCGGTAGGTGTATTGCTTGTTTATTTTATTCATAAACGTCTTGACGAGCCATACCGCTATATCGTCCGCTCTGTCGTCGTTGTTGCCGTATTTGGGATAGTCGCCTTCTATTCTGAAATCGGTTACCAGCCCCTCCTCGTTGCGTATGGGATAAACTTTCGCGTACTTTATCGCCGAAAGCGAATCCGCCGCGCACGAAAGTCCCGCTACGCCCGTGGCGAAGAAACGGCGCACCTTCGTATCGTGAAGCGCCATTTCGAGCGCTTCGTACGAATACTTGTCGTGCATATAGTGAATGAGGTTGAGCGTGTTGACGTAAAGCCCCGCGAGCCAGTCCATCATCTGCTCGTACTTTTGCTTAACTTCCTCGAAGTCGAGCGCGCCGTCGCCGAGTACGGGTGCGTACATAGGCGAAACCTGCATTGCCTTGCCCGTGACCTTGTCCTTTGCAATCTCGTCCTTGCCGCCGTTGATTGCGTAGAGAAGGCACTTCGCGAGGTTTGCCCTCGCGCCGAAGAACTGCATATCCTTGCCGACGCGCATACAGCTTACGCAGCAAGCTATGCAATAATCGTCGCCCATTTCGGGGCGCATAAGGTCGTCGCTTTCGTACTGTATCGCGGAAGTTTCTATGGAAGTCTTTGCGCAGAATTTTTTGAAGCCGTCGGGAAGGTTTTTGGACCATAAAACCGTGAGGTTGGGTTCGGGAGCGGGTCCGAGGTTAGCAAGCGTGTGCAAAACCCTGAACGAGGACCTGGTGACGAGCGTTCTGCCGTCCACGCCCATACCGCCTATCGATTCGGTAACCCAGGTAGGGTCGCCCGAAAACAGCTCGTTATATTCCCTTATACGCATAAACTTGATTATGCGCAGTTTCATTACGAACTGGTCGATAAGCTCCTGCGCTTCGGTTTCAGTAAGCACGCCGCGGGCGATATCGCGTTCGATATAAATATCGAGGAAGGTCGAATTTCTGCCTATCGACATAGCCGCGCCGTTCTGGTCCTTTACCGCGGCGAGGTAGCCGAAATAGAGAGCCTGTATCGCCTCCTGAGCGGTTTCGGCGGGCTGAGAAATATCCCTGCCGTAGATTTTAGCCATCTCTTTGAGGTTGCCCAGTGCTTTAATCTGCTCCGACAGCTCCTCTCTGTCCCTTATTCTGTCGGGGGTCATATCGCCGTCGATTAAGAGCTTGTCTTTCTTTTTCTGTTCTATCAAATAGTCCACGCCGTAAAGCGCAACCCTGCGGTAGTCGCCGACGATTCTGCCCCTGCCGTAGGTATCGGGAAGCCCCGTAAGGATATGAGCCGTACGGGCGCGGCGCATTTCGGGGGTGTAAGCGTCGTAAACGCCGTCGTTGTGGGTTTTACGGTAGTGCGTGAAGATATACTTGATTTCGGGGTCTATCTCGTAGCCGTACATATTGAGGGCCTGTTCCGCCATCTTTATACCGCCGAAAGGCTGCAAAGCGCGTTTGAACGGCTCGTCAGTCTGTAAGCCGACGATTTTTTCGAGCTTTTCGTCGATATATCCCGCCGCGTGGCTCGTTAAAGTGGAAACCGTTTTCGTATCCGCTTTTAAAACGCCGCCCGCCTCTCTTTCCTTTTCGGAAAGGTCGCAAATCTCTTTCCAGAGCTTCTTCGTTGCGTCCGTCGCGCCGACGAGGAACGAATCGTCGCCCGTGTAAGGCGTATAGTTACGCTGAATGAAATCTCTTACGTTTACTTCGCCGTCGCTCCACTTACCTTCGGTGAAGCCCTCCCATGCTTTATACATACGTTACTCCTTTTCGTGTTCTTCCAATTTAGCCCGTACCCAAAGACCGAGTATTTCTTCCGGCTGATAGCCGTAGCATTTCGCAAAGACCTTATCCCCGTCGCAAAGAAGAACCGCGGGCACTTTTTCGATTGCGAATTGTTCCGCCGCGTCGGGGTACGTTTCGAGGTCTATTCTGATAAATTTTAAAGCGTTTTCTTCCGCTATTCCGTTAAGATAAGGCAGAAGCGTGTGGCAGTTTGCGCACGAATCCGCGCTTATTTCCACGATACAAAGCCCGTTTAAAGTAATCATTTTATTATTCCCAGAATTCTTTTGGCGTTTTTAACCCGCTCGTCGGCGGGCGGGGTTACGCACTTTAAAGGATAAGCTATGCCGAGCTTTTCGTACTTGACCTCGCCCATCGTATGATAGGGCAGAACCTCCACTTTTTTTACGGTGGAAAGCCCGTCGATAAATTCCTTTAAAGCTTTAAGATATCCGTCGTTATCAGTAATTCCTTCTACGAGAACGTGCCTTATCCAGATATCCTTGCCCTTGTCGGAAAGATATTTCGCAAAGGCGAGAACTTTTTTATTGGATAGTCCCGTAAGCGAGGAATGCTCTTTATCGTCGATATGCTTGATATCGAGAAGCACGAGGTCGCACACGGACAAAAGCTTATCTATCGCGGTCGTATTTTCGGGATTGAAAAGTATTCCCGAAGTGTCGAGAGCGGTATGTACGCCCTTTGCTTTGAGTATCGTGAACAGCTCGGTGACGAATTCCGTCTGAACTAACGGCTCGCCGCCCGAAACGGTTACACCGCCACCGCCCGAAAAATAGTTTTTGTATTTAAGCGCCTTAGCGGCGACTTCCTCGGGCGTGAATTGCGTCCCGCCCGAAAATTCCCAAGTGTCGGGATTATGGCAGTACTTGCACCGCAACGGGCAACCCTGCATAAACACGACGAAGCGTATCCCCGGACCGTCAACCGTCCCGAACGATTCGAACGAATGTATTCTTCCGTACACAGTTTTCTCCGAAAAAAATATGGGTAAATTACCGAAACGATAACTACCCAGACGAACGACTTTACGCACGCGCCGTTCCCCTGCGGTTATCCGCATTATTCTCGTCAGTCACGACGCGCCCTGAATTTACGTAAATTATAGCATCTATATGCGAGCTTGTCAACAGCTTTTTACAAAATATAGCTCGTTATTTTTTAGCGCAACACAATATATTGTGGATATTGGTTAATTTAGACGAACATATACACAAGGCCGACCAGAACGCCCGAAAAAACGCCGAACACGATAATAGCGCCCGCAACGGTGAACATTTTAGCCGCCATTCCGTAAATCCAGCCCTCCGTTTTGAACTCTATCGCGGGAGAAGCCACGGAGTTTGCAAAGCCCGTTATCGGCACTATCGAACCCGCGCCCGCGTGCCTGCCTATTCTGTCGTACACGCCGAGTCCCGTTAAAAGACAACCGAGAAATATTAAAATAACGGAAACCGAGCCCGCAAGCTCGTCGCCCGAAAGACCGGCAAATTCGAGCATATACCTTATAAATTGACCTATACAGCAAATCAGACCGCCCACGCCGAACGCCGCGGCGCAGTTCTTGAAGTGCTTGGAAGGCGGGTCCTGCGTCTTTACGTATTCGAGATAGTTTTTATTGTAATTTTCCTTATGCTTGCCTGTCATTTTTCACTCCACCTTCTTTTACGCCCTTATACAGCGTTTCTCTTTCGTCCCTGCGGGTTAAATCTATTTCCCTTCTCATTGGTTGTACGTCCTTTCGTTTAAATAAAGGGTAAATTTTTCGGGCATCATTCTGCTTGCGACGCGGACCGCCGTATTCTTCATTCCGCAGGTCTTTATGACGGGCGGCTTGTCCGAGAGCGCGCATTTATATATATCTTCCGCCACGCGCGAAGCTTTCATACCGCTCTGCTCCATATTTGCGAGCGCGGCAACCGCCTTGTTTACGCTGCGGGCGTAGCCCTTGTTTTCCTCGTCGGAATAAACCTTGCGCTTGAACGAAAAGTTCGTCGCCGTGCCGCCGGGCAGAAACGCCGTAACTTTTATGCCGAATGGATTGAGTTCGGTATTCGCCTCCCTTGCGAGCATTTCGAGCGCAGCTTTCGAGCAGGAATAAAAACTGTCGAAGATAATCGGTATGTCGCCGCCGAGCGAGCCTATCAGAATTATCTTTCCGCCCTGCTTCTTCATATACGGTATAGCCGCCTGCATGGAACGGAGCGCGCCGAAAAAGTTGACTTCGAAAAGATACTTGTAATCGCTCTCGCGGGCGTGCTCTATCGGAGCCGCCATCGAAAAGCCCGCGCAGTAGATAAGGCAATTCAGCCCGAAATTTTCCGCTGTGCGCGCTATCGCGTCGGGAACTGCCGAACCCGCCGCCGCGTCGGCGCTGATATTTACTACCCTTGCGTTGTTGCAGGGCGTACGCGAAATATTCGTGACGTTCCAGCCCCTGTTCACGAAGCGCATACACGCCTCGTAGCCTATGCCCGAGCTTCCGCCCACCACTATCACCGAGGGGCGCACGCTCCTTTTAGCAGTTTTCTGTTCCATATAAATATTTTGCGGCGGGCGATAAAAATTATGCGCCCCTCGCGGGTAATCAACCTCAACCAGCGCATTTTTTCGTGACAAATAGCGGTATATACGAACAAACCGTCGCTTACCGTACGTCGTTGTACGCTTTCACGCCGTTTTGTCCGTCTATCCTCGCTATTTGCTTACGTAAAAACGCTATGCGCCCGAAACGCGCTACTTTAAGGTTATATCAAGGCAAACACGCGAAGTCGTAGTGGATACTACGGCAAGCGTGTCTAACGATGATAGAGCCAAAAGTAGCGTGCTTCTGGTGTGCTGTATGGGGGTGATTACCCGCGTTACAAAATGATTAACCGAAAGCGACGTCGAGAATCATCATAAGCGCGAAGCCGAAGATAATGCCGAGAGTTGCTTTGATTTTACTGCTTGCAAAGCTTTCGGGAATCAGCTCCGAGCAAACGACGGCGAGCATCGCGCCCGCCGAGAAGGAAAGCGCCCAAGGGAGTATGCCCTGAATAAAAGTTACGGCTATTGCGCCCACTACGCCCGCAACTATTTCCACCGCGCCCGAAAGCTGACCTATAACGAAGCTTTTCGTCCTTGAAAGTCCGTTCGCGCGGAGCGGAAAAGCAACGCACATTCCTTCGGGGAAATTCTGTATGCCGATGCCTACCGCGAGCATAATCGCAGCAACCGCCCCCACGCCGCCGCCCTGAGCCAGCGCGCCGAACGCCACGCCGACCGCCAACCCTTCTGGAATGTTATGCACCGTCACCGCGATGCACATAACCGCGCAGGATTTGTGCTTTTTGTTTTCGGCGAAAAGATTGAGTTTTCCTATTACGAAATCGGTTACTATAATTAAAAGTCCGCCGAGCACAAACCCCGCGGTAAGTACGATATAAGAATTTTCGCCCGACTGTTCGAGCGCGGGCAAAAGCAAAGAAAAAAACGCCGAAGCGAGCATAATTCCCGCCGCGCCCGACATCATTAAACAAAAGGCGTTGTCGCCCACTTTTTTACAGAAAAAAACAAGCGAAGCACCGAGCGCGGTCAAGAACCAAGTAAAGCCCGTCGCGAGCAACGCTTGCTGCCAACCCTGTAAAGACAGAAACCACTCCAAAATTTTATCCCCCGTAAAAATCTGTTCTATACCATTGTATGAGCACGGCGTGTTTATGGTGTACGAAAGATAAAAAAAGAACGGCTGAAAAGCCGTTCGTGGGCATATATGCTTGAATTAATCGGTTTTTTCTTCGTCGCTTTGACGTTCTTTTTCCTTATCGGATTTTTTGGAAAATTTCGCGGCGAGCCATTTTTCGAATTTGTCCTGATACTTGAAAGACAGCACCGCGAGCGCGATACACACGACGAAAATCGCTATCCAGACGGGTATTCCCCATCCGCTGAAAGGGATTACCGTGCCGCTGCCGAGGTAGCAGTACGCCGCTATGACGAAGGGGCGGACGAGCACCATTACCGCCGTGAAAAAGGGGAAATTCATACACGACAGCCCCGCTATCATACACAGTATATCGTCGGGGAAAAAGGGCAAAATCTGCATAAGCACGAACACGACTTTGCCGCGTTCGGCGATATACGAAGAATACTTTTCCGTCGTTTCCTTTCCCGCTATCCACACCACCGCGCGCTTGCCGAAAAACCTGCCTATCGCGTAGGCGATAACAGAGCCGATGAGAACGCCCGCCGAGGCGAGCAAGGTCGCCGTAAGCGGACCCCAAATCTGACTGCCGGGGATATAGCAGACCGCCGCGGGAAGGGGCAGAATTACCACCTGCAAAATCTGAATGAGTATATAAACGAACATACTCCAGCCGCCCGTTGCGCGTATCAATTCGACGAGGCGGGCTATCTTCTCGCCCTCCGTTTCGTACTTGGAAAGCTGACCCACGGCGTCGGTCACGATGAACGCAACGGCGAGGAAAACCATACAGATAACGAGAAGAAAAACCGTCCTGAAAAGCGCGGTCTTTTTAAGGAAAAACGTTACCGTGCCGACCGCAACGCCCAGCCCGCACGCGACGAAAAACGCCGTGCGGACGAGCACTCCCCAGCCGTTCATAAGGAACGCCGCGCCGAGCGCCGTTAAAATGCAGAATATTAAATTTAAGGAAAAGACCGCTATATCCGAACGCGAAAATTTCGCGGCGGGGCGGTCGTTTACGGTTTCTTCCGACATATTTATATTATTTGACGCTTTTCGGATTATTATTTTTATAGACCGTGAAGCGCACGGTATAGCCGTTCGTTTCCACGGGTTCGGAAACGGAAGCAAGCTTAAAGTTCGGATTTTCGTCGAGGTTCTCGAAATACGCGTCCGCTCCCCCCACCGCGTCAACCTTGGTCACGAGCACTTCCGTGTAGTAAGGCAACAGCGTTTTATACATCATCGCGCCGCCTATAACGAAAACCTTATCGGGGTCGAACGCGGAAATCTTTTCGAAAAGCTCGTCTAAGCTTCTGACTATAACGCAGTCGTCCCTATCCTCTCCGTCGGGATAGAGGACGATATTCAATCTGTCCTTCAAAGGTTTGCCGCCGGGGAAGGATTTGAGCGTGTTACTGCCCATTACGACCACGTTGCCCTTGGTCGTTGCCGTGAAGAATTTCATATCCGCGGGAATACGGAACATCAAGCCGTTGCTTTTGCCTATGCCCCACTCCTTATCGGCGTGTAAAATTGCGCGCATAAATCCTCCTTACTCCGCTACGGGAATGTCGTATTTTTTATCGTTGCACTTATAGTCAACGAGTTTAAAGCTATCGACCGTGAAATCGTAGAAATTCTTGACCGACGGGTCAACTTCGAGCCTGGGGGCGGGGAAATGCTCGTGCGTGATTATTTCCTTCACGAGCGGAACGTGTCTGTCGTAAATATGCGCGTCCGCTATGACGTGCACCAGCTCGCCCGCTTTAAGCCCGCTTACCTGCGCGAACATTATTAAAAGCACCGCGTACTGCACGACGTTCCAGTTGTTCGCCGTGAGCATATCGTTGGAGCGCTGATTTAAAATTCCGTTTAAAGTATCGCCCGAAACGTTGAAGGTCATCGAATACGCGCAAGGATATAAATTCATTTCGTGCAGGTCCGCGAAATTATAAATATTCGTCATAATCCTGCGGCTGGCGGGGTTGTGCTTCAAATCGTACAAAACCCTGTCAACCTGGTCGAATTCGCCCTCCTTGTAGATATTCTTAACGCCGAGCTGATAGCCGTACGCTTTGCCTATCGAGCCGTTTTCGTCCGCCCACTGATTCCAGATTTTAGAGCGCAAATCCTTGATATTGTTGCTCTTTTTCTGCCAAATCCATAAAAGCTCGTCCACGCACGACTTGAAATAGGTCTTGCGGACGGTTAAAATGGGAAATTCCTCCGCGAGGTTGTATCTGTTTACGATACCGAATTTTTTTACCGTGTGAGCGGGCGTTCCGTCGCTCCAACGGGGGCGAACCGCAAGGTCGGTGTCCCAAAATCCGTTCTCTATTATATCGCTCATATTTTTGACAAATATATCGTCTGCTCTACTCATAATTCTTCTCCAAACGGTTTTTATTATTTTAACACGGTTTTCATTTTCCGTCAATTAAAATACGGTAAATGAGCGCGCCCCGCTTCTTTAAAGAAGCGGGGCGCGCAAAACTGATTCAATACAGGTCGGCGTTAAGAATACAGTCGGCTATGGCGATTTGCAACCGCCGCATATCGCGGGAGTAAATATAATCGCCGCCGACGTCGGCGCACTCGGTTAAAAGATAAGACAGCCCTTCCGAAAAGCAATTTGAAAAATTCTCGCGCCGTAACGCTTTCAAGCCCGTTTCCACGCCCGCAAGCGCGTTTTTTACAGCCGTGCGGTCGTACTCCCCCTTATCCATCGCGTTCGCCGTGTCGTAACAGATACGCGAAAGCGAGGCGAGCGTGTTAAGATTGCCGAGGTACTTTTCGCTGTTCCTCTCCGCATTGCCGCGCAGGGTGAAACCATCGACGGATTTTTCGAGCACGGCGCATTCCGCGCCGCGGCGTTTAAGCCCCGCGCACACCTCCTCCGCGTCGGATTGAGTGTAGTAGCACGAAACGGTTATATAATATCTGCCGTCGTGTTCGAGAACGTACCCCGCGCCGCCGAGGTTCTGCACGGTCGAGGATATGGAGCTTGCCGAATGCGCGTCGTCCTGCAGCTTATAGTAAACGAAAAAGTACCGCGCGGAAAAATTCAAACGCTTCGTACACGACGAAATTCCGACCGCTAAAAAAATTATTATCAACGCGACCGAAATTAACGCGACGGCAACGACCTTGCCGTCGGGTTTTCTGGAAATATTCATAAATTATTGTACATACGGCACAATAAAAATATGTTAAAGTTAAGAGCGAAAAACGCTTGCATTTATTTGAAATATGTTATAATATTATTAGCGTAGTCTGAAAACTCGGTTGCTAATATGGCTCAGCCGGTCCAGCTGATTCGTAAATCAATGGTCGCCGGTTCGCGCGAGGGCTTTAGCCCGACACTTAGCCGCCCCGACTTGTCGGCACGAAGTAGGGGTCCCCTTCGGGGTTTCGGCTAAATACGGCTATTAGCTCCTCAAAAACTACAAATTAAATATCGTGATGCTAATATGGCTCAGCTGGTAGAGCAGCTGATTCGTAATCAGCAGGT
>CAZRCE010000017.1:0-20372 GCA_964598465.1 uncultured Clostridia bacterium
GATAAGGGCGGCGGCGAAGAACTATCAGGACGTAGCTGTTATCGTTGACCCCAAGGATTACGGTAAGGTTTTGAACGAGCTTGCAAACGGCGGCGTAACGCTCGAAACGAAGAAGTATTTGCAATATAAGGTTTTCGCGCATACGGCGGTTTACGACAGCCTTATTTCCAACTACCTTGCCGCACAGCTCGGCATCGAATATCCCGACAGCGTGACCTTCGCTTACGAAAAGGCGCAGGAAATGCGTTACGGCGAAAACCCTCAGCAGTCGGCGGTATTCTATAAAGAAGAATTTCCGAGGAAAGGCAGCCTTGCAACCGCAAAACAGCTTTGGGGCAAGGAGCTTTCCTATAACAATATCAACGACGCGAACGGCGCGCTCGAGCTTTTGAAAGAATTCGGCGCAACGCCCGCGGTCGTAGCGTGCAAACACGCAAACCCCTGCGGCGTCGGTACGGGCGAAACGGTATGCGAAGCGTATCTTAAAGCCTACAACTCCGACCCAGTTTCCGTATTCGGCGGCATACTCGCAATCAACGGTGAGGTGGACGCGGCTACGGCGACGGAAATCAACAAGATTTTCATCGAGATAGTAATGGCTCCCTCGTATTCGGAGGAAGCGCTTAAAATCCTCGAACAGAAAAAGAATATCCGCCTTCTCGTAATAGACGACATTTCGGCGCGCAGGGAAAAGACCGCGTTCGATATGAAAAAGGTTTACGGCGGACTTCTCGTTCAGCAGTACGACGAATGTCTGATAAAAGACGAGGATATGAACTTATTCAAAACGAAAGCCGCGGTTGAGGAAAGCGTTCTTCCCAGCGGCAAGACGAAAACCGTTTACGGCTGCGGCGTAGTCACCGACCGCGCGCCCACCGCCGAGGAAGTGGAGGCAATGCTTTTCAACTGGAAGGTCGTAAAGCACACCAAATCCAACGCGATAGTAATAGGCAAATGCGGCAGAACGACGGGTATAGGAATGGGGCAGACCAACCGTATCTGGGCGGCTCAGCAGGCTATAGCGCACGCGGGCGAAGAAGCCAAGGGTTCGGTTATGGCGTCCGACGCGTTCTTCCCCTTCCCCGATTGCGTGGAGGAGTGCGTAAAGGCGGGCATAACCGCAATAATTCAGCCGGGCGGTTCTATTCAGGACAAGGCTAGCGTAGAAGCCTGCAACGCGGCGGGCATCGCGATGGTATTCGTCGGCGACCGCCACTTTAAGCACTGAGACAGTTCACAATTTTTCTTTTCTATTCTGCGAAAAAGTGTGATTTTTCGCGCGAACGAATTTATTTTAGAGAAAGTTTAATTATGGAAATTTTGGTTATCGGAAACGGCGGGAGAGAACACGCCATATTGCAGGCGCTTAAAAAGAGTAAGCGCGTAAGTAAACTCTATTGTATGAAAGGCAACGCGGGTACGGCGGAAATCGCGCAAAACGTGGACGTCGATTATATGAACGCCGAAGCCGTGAAGAAGTTCGCGCTCGAGAATCCCCAGATAGATTACTTCGTCGTCGCCCCCGACGACCCTCTTGCCGCGGGGCTTGTCGATGCGCTCGAATCAATCGGCAAGCGCTGTTTCGGACCGAACAAAAAAGCCGCGGAGATAGAGGCGAGCAAGGCGTTTTCCAAGCGCCTTATGCAAAAGTACGGCATTCCTACGGCTCAGTCGGAAATTTTCGATAATTACGGCGACGCGCTCGAATATTTAAGAAAAATCGGTGCGCCCGTGGTTTTAAAAGCCGACGGGCTCGCACTCGGCAAAGGCGTGCTTATCTGCGAAACGATGAAGGACGCGGAAGAAGGCTTAAAGGAAATAATGCTCGACAAATCCTTCGGCGCGGCGGGCAATAAGGTCCTTATAGAGGAATATATGCGCGGGCTGAAATATACCCCGGGCGAAGAAATTTCCGTTCTTTCCTTTACCGACGGCAAGACGATAGTGCCTATGATAACTTCTTGCGACCATAAACGCGCGGAGGACGGCGACAAGGGGCTGAACACCGGCGGTATGGGAACTTTTTCCCCTTGCCCTTTCTGGACGAAAGAGCTTGAAGAAGAAGTTTTAAATACTATTATGATACCCACTATGAAGGCTATGAACGCCGAGGGCAGAACTTTTAAAGGCTGCCTTTACTTCGGGCTTATGCGCACGGATAAGGGCGTAAAAGTAGTGGAGTACAATTCCCGCTTCGGCGACCCCGAAACGCAGGTCGTGCTTCCTATGTTAAAGACGGATTTGCTCGATATCTTCGAAGCGGTAACGGACGAAAGACTTTCCGATATAAAAATCGAATGGGACGACGGCGCGTGCGTTTGCGTAGTGCTTGCAAGCGGCGGCTACCCCGTGCATTATCAGAAGGGTAAGGAAATCACGATAGGCGATATAGGCGACTGCACGCTCGTTCATGCGGGCACGGCGGTTAAAGACGGCAAGCTCGTGACGAGCGGCGGCAGAGTTCTGGGCGTAGTCGCAAAGGGTAAGGATATCGACGACGCGAGGAATAAAGCCTATAAAGCCGTAGAAAATATCAGTTGGGAAAATATGCAATACCGCAAGGATATAGGAATAAAATATCGCGAGGGTTAATTTTTCTTAAAGGAAATTATTTATGATTTACAGAGTATTCGTAGAAAAGAAAAATAATTTGCAGGCTAAAAACGTAGCGGAGGATATCCGCAACCTGTTGAAAATAGAAGTTAAGGACGTGCGCAAGCTTATCCGTTACGACGCGGAAAATATCACGGAGGAGGAGTTCAAAGCGGCAGTACCCTGCGTATTCTCCGAACCGCCCGTAGATAACGTTTACTTCGAGGAAGTTACTTTCCCCGAAGATTACAAGGTTTTTGCAATCGCGTACCTTACGGGTCAGTACGACCAGCGCGCGGACAGCGCGGCGCAGTGCGTTCAGCTTTTAACGCAGAAGGAGCGCCCCTTGATAAAGTGTGCTTCCGTTTATGCGGTAAAGGGCGTAACCGACGCGGAGCTTGAAAAAATCAAAAAGCATTTAATAAACCCCGTCGAGAGCGAGGAGGTTTCGCTTTCGAAGCCCGCAACGCTCGCTCATACCGCAATCGAAGCCCCCGACGTCAAGGAAGTGGAAGGCTTTATCGCGATGACCGACGACGAGATTGCGCAGTATCACAGAAGTCTTTCTCTCGCTATGTCGGTTGACGACCTCGTTTTCGTGCGCGACTATTTCAAAAAGGAAAGGCGCAACCCCACCGAAACGGAAATCAAGGTTATAGACACTTACTGGTCGGACCATTGCAGGCACACGACCTTTGCGACGGAGCTTAAAAATATAACGGTAAAGGGCGACAATACCGACGTCAAAAAGGCGCTCGATTTATACGAAAGCCTTTTTGCCGAGCTCTATAAAAACAGAAAAGACAAATACCCCTGTCTTATGGACATTGCGACTATCGCGGTCAAAAAGCTTAAAAAAGAGGGGCTTTTGAACAACCTCGACGAGTCGGACGAAATCAACGCGTGCTCGATAAAAATCGACGCGGAATTCGACGGCAAGCCCGAAAAATACACCGTAATGTTCAAGAACGAAACGCATAACCACCCTACGGAAATCGAGCCGTACGGCGGCGCGGCAACCTGTCTCGGCGGCGCTATACGCGACCCGCTTTCGGGCAGAACCTACGTCTTGCAGTCGATGCGCGTGACGGGCGCGGCAGACCCCACCGAACCCTTGGAAAACACATTAAAGGGCAAGCTTCCGCAGAGAATTATAACCAAAACGGCGGCGTCGGGCTTCTCGTCCTACGGCAATCAGATAGGACTTGCAACGGGTCAGGTAGAGGAAGTATATCACCCCGGCTATAAGGCAAAGAGGCTGGAAACGGGCTTCGTCGTCGGCGGCGCGAAGTCGGATATGATTTACCGCGAAAAACCCGCGGAAGGCGATATAATAATCCTCCTCGGCGGCGAAACGGGAAGGGACGGCTGCGGCGGCGCGACGGGTTCTTCCAAAGCGCACGATATCAAGAGCGTTCAGACCTGCGGCGCGGAAGTGCAGAAGGGCAACGCTTTGACGGAAAGGAAATTACAGAGGCTTTTCTTAAACGGCGAAGCTACGAGATTAATAAAGAAGTGCAACGACTTCGGCGCGGGCGGCGTATCCGTCGCTATCGGCGAGCTTGCGGACGGTTTGGAAATATACCTCGATAAAGTTCCCAAAAAATACGAGGGACTTTCGGGAACGGAGCTTGCCATATCCGAATCTCAGGAAAGAATGGCGGTAGTAGTCGCCAGCGAGAACGCGGCTAAATTCATAAAGCTTGCGGCGGAAGAAAACCTCGCGGCAACGCCCGTTGCGGTCGTTACGGACGACAGAAGAATGAGAATGTACCACCGCGGCAGGGCTATCGTCGATATCTCGCGCGACTTCCTCGATACGAACGGCGTAAAGCAGGTTGCGGAAGCGGAAATCAACGAAACGGTAACGCCATTCTTTACAAAAGCGGAAAACGGCGACTTCAAAAAATCCTTTAAGGAAACTCTTTCACAGCTCAACGTCTGCTCTAAAAAGGGACTTGCGGAAAACTTCGACTCGACTATCGGCGCGAAGTCCGTATATATGCCCTTCGGCGGCAAGTATCAGCTTACCCCCGTCATAGCGATGGCGGCTAAGCTTATGGGCGGCGAAACGGACGATTGCACGGTTTCGGCTTACGGCTACAATCCCGAACTTATGTCAACCTCGCCTTTCACCGGCGCGATATATTCCATCGTTACCTCGGTTGCAAAGGTAGTTGCGGCGGGCGCGGACTATTCCGACATAAGGCTCACCTTGCAGGAATTCTTTATGCGCCTGAGGGAGGATAAAAAGAGGTGGGGCGTACCCCTTTCCGCGCTTTTGGGCGCGCTGTACGCACAGATTAACCTCGGGCTCGGCGCAATAGGCGGCAAGGACTCTATGAGCGGAACTTTCGAAGATATCGACGTTCCCCCGACGCTCATTTCGTTCGCGCTCGCTCCCGCAAAGGCTTCCAAGCTCATAACCAACGTAATCGACAAGGCAGGCACGAAGCTTTATCTTTTGCCTATGCGCAAGGACGAAAATTTCGTTCCCGATTTCATTTACCTCATAAACGTGTTCAACACCGTTCATTCGGGCGTTAAAAGCGGCAAGATAAAATTCGCCACCGTCTGCGAAAAGGGCGGCGCGGCGGCGGCTGTTGCAAAGAGCTGTTTCGGCAACGGTTTCGGCTTCGATTTCGCGGCGGAAAATCCCGTGTTGTTCACCGAAAGCTACGGTGATATTATCGTTGCAACGGACGATATAACCGCTCTCGACGGAGTGGATTTCGTATATCTCGGCGAAAGCGCGCAGGGCGGCTTCAAGTGCGGCGGCGAAACGCTCGCGTACGCGGAAGCGGTCAACGCTTATACCTCGCGCCTCGACGGCGTGTTCCCCGCGACGGCGAAGGCGGAGGGCAATATCCCCGACTGCGACTATAACGGCGGCGCTAAGTACGCGAATATCGCGACGAAAACCGCCAAACCCCGCGTGTTTATTCCCGCGTTTCCCGGCACTAACTGCGAACTCGATACCGCGCGTTCGTTCAATCTTGCGGGCGCGGAAACGGAAATTCTCGTAATAAAGAACCGCACCCCCGCGGACATCGAGGAGAGCGTAAAGGCAATTATAAAAGCTATCGACAGCGCGAATATAATCGCGTTCCCCGGCGGCTTCTCGGGCGGCGACGAACCCGACGGCTCGGGCAAATTTATTGCTACGACCTTCAACAACCCCGCCGTTGCCGAAAGGGTAATGGAGCTTTTAAACAAGAGGGACGGACTTATTCTCGGCATATGCAACGGCTTCCAGGCTCTTATCAAGCTCGGACTCGTTCCTTACGGCGAGGTTCGCCCGCTCACGGCAAATTCGCCCACGCTCACCTATAACAACATTTCCCGTCACGTTTCCACGCTCACGAATATCAGGGTGGCGTCCAATTTAAGCCCTTGGCTCTCGGCGTGCAAAACGGGCGAAGTTTACACGGTGCCCGTATCCCACGGCGAAGGCAAGGTCGTCGCGCCTCAGGCGGAGCTTGACAAGATACTCAAAGGCGGTCAGGTAGCTACGCAGTACGTGGACCTTGCGGGCAAGCCGACTATGGAAAGCCCCTTCAACCCCAACGGAAGCGTATGGGCAATCGAGGGCATAACCTCGCCCGACGGCAGAGTACTCGGCAAAATGGGTCACAGCGAGAGAATAGGCGAAAACCTTTACAAGAATTTCGACGGCAATTTCGATATGAAGATATTCGAAAGCGGCGTTAAATACTTCAAATAATAAACCTTTACAAAACCCGCGTTTTGCGGTATAATAAATAAAAAGCTAATCGGAAGTGAAATTATGAAATGTATGTTCTGCGGCTGTGAAGACAGCAAAGTAATAGACAGCCGTTCCGCCGACGAGGGCAGAACGATAAGGCGCAGGCGCGAATGCGTGAGCTGCGGCAAACGCTTTACCACCTACGAAACCATAGAAGATACCCCCGTGCTCGTCGTCAAGTCGAGCGGGCTGAGGCAGGCGTTCGACGCGCAGAAAATCAAAAGCGGTATCATAAAGGCTTGCGAAAAGCGCCCCGTATCTATGGGCAGTATCGACCAGCTCGTGGACGATATAACCAAGCGCGTCTATAACTCGATGGAGCAGGAGATTTCGTCCAAGCAGATAGGCGAAATGGTAATGGAGGCTTTGAAAAATCTCGACGAAGTCGCATACGTGCGCTACGCGAGCGTTTACCGCAAGTTTACCGACATTTCAAGCTTTATGGCGGAGCTTCAACAGCTCATGGAAAGCAAAACGAAATAATTTGAATTATGAATTGCAAGGCAGTGAAAACTGCCTTGAATTTTGTTTGGGAATATGCATAACGGTGAAACGAAGAAAGTAAATATAGGCGGAATTTTCGTCGGCGGCGGCGAACGCGTTAAAATCCAGTCTATGTGCACGGTCAAAACCTCCGATACGGAAAAGTGCGCCGCGCAGATAAAAAGGCTGGAAGAAGCGGGCTGCGATATTATCCGCGTTTCCGTTCTCGATAAAGAGGACGCGACGGCAATCCGCAGCTTAAAAGATAAAATTTCCATTCCGCTCGTCGCGGATATTCATTTTTCGAGCGCGCTCGCCCTTTCCGCGATAGAAAACGGCTGCGACAAGGTGAGGATAAACCCCGGCAATATCGGCGGCGAAAGGGAAATCAAAGCCGTTGCCGACTGCGTAAAGGCGCATAAAATCGCCGTTCGCGTCGGCTCTAACAGCGGCAGTATCGAAAAGGAGCACCTTTTAAAATACGGCAGAGGCGCGGAAGCGCTCGTCGAAAGTGCGCTTAATAACGTCGCGATTTTGGAAAAGTACGGCGTAAACGATATCGTCGTTTCCGTAAAAGCTTCTTCCGCACCGCTTACCTACCGCGCGAATATGCTCTTATCCGAACGCTGCGTTTACCCCCTGCACATAGGCGTGACGGAGGCGGGAACGGAGGAGAGCGCAACGGTAAAATCCGCCGTAGCTCTCGGCGCGCTGCTTTTAAACGGCGTGGGCGATACTATCCGCGTGTCGGTCACGGACGACCCAGTAAAGGAAATTTACGCCGCGAAAAAGATACTCCGCGCGGCGGGGCTGGACGATAATTTCGTAAACGTAATATCCTGCCCGACCTGCGGCAGATGTCTTTGGAACTCGATGGAGCTTGCCAAAAAAGTTACGGAAAAGGTTAAGGGCGTAAACAAATCTTTAAAAATCGCGGTAATGGGTTGCGTTGTAAACGGACCGGGCGAAGCGGGCGAATGCGATTTGGGCATTGCGGGTGCGGAGGATTACTGCGTAATTTTCAAGGGCGGAAAGATAGTCCGCAAAATTAAATCCGCCGACGCGGAAAAAGAATTTTTTACCGAAATAGACAGGTTGATAAATGACTGAAAATTTTATCGTCGGGTTGCGTAAACTGCCCTCTTTCGAAAGGGCAATCGTATCCGGCGTCACGCTGTACAAAGACGAGAAGCTCGTCGAAATAAATATCGTTACGGACAAGGTGTTCACGGCGCAGGATAAAACGGAAGCAAGCGCGCTCGCAAGAAAGTGCGTTCCGTCCGTATTCGGCGTTAAAGTGGGCGTAACCAAGCTCACGCCCGACTGCGCGATGGTCGCGAGGAAGATTTTTGAAATTCTTCCCGCGGTAAGCAAGACGGTTTCCGCGTTCGTCACCGAAAAGGATATAAAAGTCGAAAAGACCGAAACGGGCTTTTTCTTCACGATATCCGTCGTCAATTTATCGCGTTTCTCGCAGGATATTACGGGGGAAATCGCTTTAAAGCTCTCCAAAATCTTCTGCGGCGAGTTCAAGGGTAAGTGCGAAATTTCGTCCAAAAGCTTAGACGAAGTGGAGATAGAGGAAAAGCACGAAAATATAGAATATATCGTGCCCGTGCGCAAATTCAGAATTGCCGATTTCGAATTTTTAGAGGGCTCTGAAGAGCAGACGGAAGCCGTATATCTCGCCGATATGAATTTCGCAAGCGACAGCGTTACCGTCTGCGGCGTGATAGAGGATATCCGCGAAAAGAGCTTTACGCGCAACAGCGGACAGGAAAAGAAATATTACAGTATCACGCTTTCGGACACGACCGCCGTAATGCGCTTAACTTATTTTACCCGCCAGCGCAGTATAGAAAAGATAAAAAAGCTCAAGGTCGGCGACAGTATCGTTATGACGGGCAAGGCGGAGCTTTACCGCGGCGAGATTAGGTTCACCGCGAACTTTATCGATTACGGCAAAATTCCAGAAAATTTCGTTCCCGAAAAGAGGAAATCCAAACCCGTACCCAAATATTACGAATTCGTAAAACCCGCGCCCTATTCCGATTTCACCCAAACGGATTTATTCACCGAAACGACCGTGCCCGAATGTTTAAAGGGCAGGGATTTCGTAGTGTTCGACCTCGAAACCACGGGCTTGAACAGCTCGCCCTCGTCGGGCAATATGGACAGAATAATCGAGATAGGCGCGTACAAGATAAAGGACGGCGTGATAAAGGAAAGCTTCACGACCTTTATCAATCCCGAGCGCAAGCTTTCGGAGGAGATAATAAACCTCACTGGCATAAAGCAGGAAAA
This sequence comes from uncultured Clostridia bacterium, assembly GCA_964598465.1. Taxonomy (GTDB): domain Bacteria; phylum Bacillota; class Clostridia; order Christensenellales; family Borkfalkiaceae; genus Coproplasma. The sequence goes on from CAZRCE010000017.1 coordinate 9,146, forward strand.
CGTGGACGGCGCGCCGACTTATCGGCAGGCTCTGCCCGACTTCTTTAAATTCTGCGAGGGCGCGTACCTCGTAGGTCACAACGCGGCGGGATTCGATTTCAAGTTCATCGACTATTATCTTCAACAGCTCGGCTACATTCAGGAAAGAAAAATTTTCGATACGATACCTCTTTCGCAGGAGCTTCTGTTTTTGAGCAACTACAAGCTGAACACCGTTGCGGATAAGTTCGGCATAACTTTCAACCACCACAGGGCGATAGACGACGCGCTTGTCACGGCAAAGATATTCATAGAGCTGATAAAAATAAAAAAATCACTGCCAAAGCCGTGCTAACGCTTGCAAATTGAATACCGCCGTGTTATAATAATTCCAAGCTTAATACTTAGTTTTAAGATTGAGTGCCTTGACGAGAGGCACTCAAAACTTTTATAAGGATAAAAATGCAGATTAAACCTATATCCGAGATAAAAGAATTTCTCGAAAAGATAGCTTCGCCTATGGGAATAGAGATTGTGGACGTGGAGTTTTCCGACAAGGAAAATTCGCTCACCGTCTTTATCGAAACGGAAAGCGGGGTGGACCTCGATACTTGCGAAAAGTTCCATAACGCTATTATGGAGCCGATTGACGAGCTTGACCCCACCTACGACAAACCCTATACTCTCAACGTATCCAGCCCCGGGCTTGACCGCCCCTTCAAAACCGAGCGCGACTTTCAGCGCAACCTCGGCAAGGAAGTCGAAGTAAGGCTGTTTGCGCCGATGATGGGCAAAAAGGTGATAGAGGGCGTGCTTTCGGTGTTCGACGCAGGCTCGGTTACGGTGGAAACGACGGCGGGAAGCGTAAAAATCCCCGCGAATAAAATTGCAAAAATACACAAGGCGATAAAGTTCGATTAATTCGCAACGCACTCGCCGCCAATCAATATATTTCAGGAGAATTAAAATGATTAACAAAGATTTCTTTGCCGCTTTGCAGGACCTCGAAAACGAAAAGGGAATACCCTCGCAGGTATTCTTGGAGGCGCTTGAAAACGCGCTCGCTTCCGCTTTCAAAAGGCAGTATGCGGAAGCCGCGGGCACGGTAGAAGTAAGGCTCTCGCCCGAAAAAGGCTCGATTGAGTTCTTCACGGTAAGAAACGTCGTCGAAGAAGTAACGGACGGCGACCTCGAAATCGCTTTGGAGGACGCGCAGAAAATCAAAAAGAGCTATAAAGTCGGCGACAGAGTATGCGAAAAATTCGTACCTAAGGATTTTTCCAGAATTGCGGCGCAGACGGCAAAGCAGGTCATATTGCAGAAGCTCCACGAAACCGAGCGTGACGCGGCGCTCAGCGAGTTCTCCAACAAAGAGGGCGAGCTTATGGTCGGCACGGTCAGAAAGGTGGACGCGAAGAACGTCTATATCGACCTCGGCAAAGGTCAGGTCGAAGGACTTATGCTTCCTTCCGACCAGGTCGCGGGCGAAACCTACAACGCAGGCGACAGAATTAAAGTGTTCGTAAAACGCGTAAAGAGCGGTTTCAAGGGCGCGCAGGTGCTCGTAAGCCGTTCCTCCGCGGGACTTATAAGAAAGCTTTTCGAGGACGAAGTACCCGAAATCAAGCAGGGCACGGTCGAAATCAAGGAAATCTCGCGCGAGGCGGGTTCGAGGACTAAGATAGCAATCTACTCCGCCGACCCGAGAGTGGACGCGATAGGCGCGTGCGTAGGCAACAAGGGCGCGAGGGTCAACGCGGTAGTAGAGGAACTCCACGGCGAGAAGATAGACATTATTCCCTGGAGCGAAAATCCCCTCGAATTTATCGCTAAATCTCTTTCCCCCGCAAAGGTTATTTCCGTAACCCAGCTCGAAGGCGAAAGGACGGCTATGGCGGTCGTTCCCGACGATAAGCTGTCGCTCGCTATCGGCAAGGACGGACAGAACGCCCGCCTTGCGGTAAGGCTCACGGGCTGGAAGATAGACGTCAAGAGCGAGTCTGCGGCCGCCAAGCTCGGATTCGTAACGGATATGGAGGACGCTGAAGGCGAAGCCGAATAATGCCTAAACAGAAAAAGATACCGCTGAGAATGTGTATCGCGTGCAGGGAGCTTAAAGAAAAGAAATCGATGCTTCGGCTCGTCAAGCCTGCGGAAGGCGACGTGTTTATCGACTTTTCGGGTAAGGCTTCGGGCAGGGGCGCGTATATCTGCGACGACGCGGAGTGTATCGCCAAACTCAGAAAACAGCGGCTTTTGAACAAAACTTTTGCCTGCCCCGTCGATGACAGGGTTTACACCGCCGTCGAGGAGGAGTATTTTGGCAAGAAGTAAAATAGAAAGTTACCTCGGTTTTTGCGTAAAATCGGGTAAAATCGCGCTCGGCACCGGCGCGGTGGACGTTCAGAAAAAGGGCGTTTACTTAATAATAGTCTGTTCGAGCTGCTCTGAGAACTGTTTCAAACAGGCGGAAAAATTCAGTGCAAGATTTTCCTGCCCGCTTATGATATGCAAATGCGGTCTGGAAAACCACGTTCACAAACCGAACTGCAAGATTGCGGCAGTAAAGGACGAAGGGCTCGCACGGTCGATTATCGACAGCGCGGACGAAGAATATGAAATATATATACCGGGAGGCGGTAAACTGAATGGCTAAATACGAAAATAGCGAAAAATTGGGAAAACTTCTAACGGACGGCACGATAACCGAGCTGACCAAGCGCGTATCCCTCATAGAAAAGACGGCGTTCGACGTTATCAAAAAGCTTACGGAGCTGGATAACGCCCGCACGGTTAAACGCCTCGAGGAGGAGCGCGCGGAAAGGGAAAAGCTCGAAGCGGAGAAGGCGGCGAAAGAGCCCGCACCCGCGGTTGTCGAAGTAGCCGAACCCGTAAAAGACGAACCCGAAAAACCCGCTCCCGAGGAAAAGAAGGAAAAAGTTAAGGAAGCGGTAAAAGCCGAGCCTTCACCCGCTCCCGAGGAAGTAAAGCCCGCGAAGCCCGCCCTTCCCAAATACATCGTCAAACAGGCGAAGGATATTCAGGAAGAAAAGCGTGCGGCGAAGCCCGCAGGCGCTAATACTTATATCAACCGCGACAGAACCCCCGCGGGCAGAGGCGACAGACGTCCCGCAAGCGGCGCACCCAGACCTACGGGTGCGAGATTCGTCGCGCCTCCCGTTGCGCCTAACGCAGGTCGCCCCGCGGCGAAGAATTTCGGACCGGATAAAAAGAAAGCGAGCTACGATAAAACCTACGTCGAAAAGGAAAGAAAGCAGGTTTCCAAACGCGCGCTTGCTAAACAGCAGGGCGCGAGCATCGACGACTTCGACGAGGATAAGAGCGGTTACAGAAAGTTAAGGGTTAAAAAGGACAAGAAATTACAGAGCGCTCAGACTATCAAAATCGAGCACGCTTTCGTAACGACGGAGGAAATCCCCCTTAAAGTTCTCTCCGAAAAGATAGGCGTAACCGCCGTAGAAATTACCAAAAGGCTATTTAAAGAGGGCATAATGAAGACGGTAAACGAATCCGTCGATTACGATACCGCCGCGATTATCGCCGCGGGACTCGGCATAGAGCTCGAATATAAGCCCGAAAAGACGGCGGAAGAAATCCTTACCGAAAAGCAGGCGGACACGGTGGAAGAAATCGAAAGTCTCGTTCCCCGCGCACCCGTCGTTACGGTTATGGGTCACGTTGACCACGGCAAGACCTCGCTGCTCGACTATATAAGAAAGAGCCACACCACCGCGGGCGAAGCGGGCGGCATAACTCAGCATATAGGCGCGTATTCCGTAACCGTCAAGGGTAAACAGATAACCTTTATCGATACCCCCGGTCACGAAGCGTTCACTGCTATGCGTGCGCGCGGTGCGCAGGTTACGGATATCGTAATTTTGGTAGTCGCCGCAGACGACGGCATAATGCCGCAGACGGTAGAAGCAATCAACCACGCCAAAGCCGCGGGCGTAAGCATAATAGTCGCCGTAAACAAAATGGATAAAATCGGCGCAAATCCCGACAGAGTAAAGCAGGAGCTTATGAATCACGAGCTCGTGCCCGAAGAATACGGCGGCGAAACTCCCGTATGCCTCATCTCGTGCAAGACGGGCGAGGGCATAGAGGCGTTGCTCGAAAACGTACTTTTAACGGCGGAAATGAAGGAGCTTCTCGCCAACCCCGCAAGGGAAGCGCGCGGCGCGATTATCGAAGCCCAGCTCGACAAGGGCAAAGGCCCCGTTGCGACCGTACTCGTTCAGAACGGAACTTTGCACACGGGCGACAATATAATTTCGGGCACGATTACGGGTAAAGTCCGCGCGATGATAGACGACAACGGCAAAACCGTAAAGGAAGCAGGTCCTTCGATGGCGGTTTACGTTCTCGGCTTTGAGGAAGTTCCCAACGCGGGCGATTCTATGTTCGCCGTATCGCAGGAGCTTATGAAGCAGGTCACCGAGGAGAGAAAGAGAAAGGAAAGCGACGCGAGGGTTTCCGCAGCTTCCAAAATCTCGCTCGAAGAAGTATTCGGAAAGATTGCCGAAGGCAATATGAAGAATTTAAACCTCATAATAAAGGGCGACGTGCAGGGCTCGGTGGAAGCGGTAAAGCAATCCGTTTTAAAGCTTTCCAACGAAGAAGTGCAGGTTAAAGTCATTCACAGCGGCGCGGGCGCGATAACCGAATCCGACGTTATGCTCGCCGATTCCGCAAACGCTATAATTCTTGGCTTCAACGTCCGTCCCGACGCAAAGGCGAAAGTCACCGCCGAGCGCAGTAAAGTTGACGTCAGAACTTACAGAATTATCTACGACCTTCTCGACGATATGGAAGCCGCGCTCAAAGGTATGCTCGCGCCCAAATATCAGGAGATTTATCTCGGCAAGTGCGAAGTCCGCCAGACCTTCAAAATTACGGGCGTCGGCAATATCGCTGGTTGCTACGTTACGGACGGCAAAATCGTCCGCGGCGGCAAGCTGAGAATTTACCGCGACGACGTACTCGTAGTAGAAGGCAACGTCCGTCAGCTCAAACGCTTTAAGGACGACGTAAAGGAAGTCAATTACGGCTTCGAATGCGGCTGCGCGATAGAGGGCTTCAACGATATTATGATAGGCGATATAATAGAGTGCTATCTCATTCAGCAGGTTGCGGCTCAATAATTATAAGGTGAAAAATGAAAGGTCAGAGAAGCGAAAGGCTCGCAAGCCAGTTCCAGCGCGAAATTTACAATGCAATATCGATAAGCTTGCGCAATAAATATCCCGAACTGAGCGCTATAATAAGCGTAACTCAGGCGGACGTCGCGCCCGACCTGAAAACGGCTAAAATCTTCGTCAGTATTTTCGATACCGACGAGCAGAAAAAGATACAAAGCTTTAATATTATCAAGGAAAACGCGGGATTTATCCGCCACGAGCTTGCGGGCGAGTTGCGTATAAGGACCGTGCCCGAGCTTACTTTCATTCTCGACGGCAGTATGGAATACGGCTCGAGGATAGATAAAATCCTTGAAGAACTCGACGTAAAGCGGGAAGAAGATGAATAATACGGATTTACAGACAATATCCGAACTTTTGAAAAAGTCGGAAAAGGTGGCGGTATTCTGCCACGTGCGTCCGGACGGAGACGCTCTCGGCAGCGGTCTCGCGGTTTGCCGCGCTTTGAACGAAGCGGGTAAGACGGCGGAAATGTTCTGCGAAGACCCCGCGCCCGAGCGCCTTAAAATCGTACCCGATATGTCCGCGGTGAACACCTGTGCGGTTGACGATGAAAAATACGATACTTTTATCGCGGTCGATTGCGCGGACATAACGCGCCTCGGCACATATTCGTCCGTATTCCGCAAATTCAAGGGCGCGACGGTTAATATCGACCATCACGTTTCCAACAACCGATACGCTAAATACAACTACGTCGCGGAGTGCACGGCAACTTGCGAGCTTCTCCCGGAAATATTCGCGGCGGCTGGCTTTAAAGTCACCCGCGAAATCGCCGACCTTTTAACGATAGGGCTTTTAACGGACAGCGGAAATTTCGCCCATAAGGACGTCACGGGCAAGACCTTCCGCGTAGCCGCTCAGCTCAGGGACAGCGGCGCGGATATTGCGGGCATAAACTACGCAATGTTTTCCCGCCAGAAAAAGAACCGCGCGTTGCTTTTCGGCAAGGTTATGGATAAAATGCGTTTCGCGCTCGACGACAAGCTCGCGATAATCACCGTAACCCGCAACGATATGCAGGAAACGGGCAGCGATAAAAGCTTAACCGAGGGCTTCGTCGATTTCCCGCTGTCAATAGACGGCGTCGAAGTGGCGGTCGCTCTTTTAGAAGTCAACGACAATCAGTACAAAGCTTCCTTGCGCAGTAAAAACGCAAACGTAAACGAAATTGCGGCAAAGTTCGGCGGCGGCGGGCACGTACTCGCAAGCGGCTGTATGCTTTTCGGCGAATACGAAGAAGTGGTCGATAAGCTCACTTACGCCGTGTATCAGGGTTTATGACGGGCTTTGTCAATATCTATAAAGCCGCGGGCGTAAGCTCCGCGCGCGAGGTTGCGATAATAAAGCGTTTAACCCATACCCCTTGCGGGCATATGGGCACGCTCGACCCGATGGCGGAAGGCGTTCTGCCGATAGGGGTGGGCAACGCGTGCAGGCTATTCGATTATTTTTTAAACAAGCGTAAAACTTACCTTGCCGATTTCGTTTTCGGCGTGGAATACGATACTCTCGATACGACGGGAGAGATAATAAACAGCGGCGGAAAAATTCCTTCCGCGGACGAGCTTAATAAAATCTGCCCGTCCCTGTGCGGCGCGGTGATGCAGATACCTCCCGCATACAGCGCGAAAAACGTGGGAGGCAGAAGGGCGTACGCTCTCGCCCGCGCGGGCGAAAAGTTCAGCCTTCCGCCCAAAAAGGTCGATATATATTCGGTAGAGCTGATGGCGAAAATATCCGACGCAGCTTACAGATTTCGCATAGAGTGCGGCGGAGGCACTTATATAAGGTCGATTGCCCGCGATATGGCGTCAAAAGCGGGAACGCAAGCTGCTATGTGCGCGCTCGTAAGGGAAAGAAGCGGAATTTTCGATATAGCAAGCTCCGTCAAATCGGAAAATCTTACGGCGGAAAATATATCGGATTATATAATCCCCACGGACAGCGTATTGCCGTTCGAAAGCGTATATGCGGGGGGTAATCTCGCAAAAAGACTGTTCAACGGCTTGTCCGCGGAGTGCGGCGAAGCGGACGGTTTATATAAAATTTATAATGACGGCGTATTCTACGGCATAGCCGCGGTAAACGACGGATTAATGAGGATAAAAACGAAATTATGTTAGAAATCATCGAATACGGAAAAGACGAATACACGTTCCCTTGCCTCGTCGTGTTAGGCTGTTTCGACGCCGTGCATACGGGTCACAGAGAGCTTTTCAAAAAAGCCAAATTGCAGGCAAAAATCAACGGTTTGGATTTGGGCGTAATGATGTTCCGCGAAGGTAAAGGCGGCAAAACGCTTTACTCGTTCGAACAGCGCGTGAAGTTGCTCGAAGGCTATAACGTGAAATTCGTTCTCGCAATCGATTATAACGACGATTTCAAAAAGACCGCGCCTCTCGATTTCCTCCACACGATAGAGGACAAGCTCAACGTAAAAGCTTATATGAGCGGCAAGGACTTCCGTTTCGGCGCAGGCGCGAAAGGTAAATCCTCCACGCTCAAAAATTACGCCGAAGACGAAGAAAACGGCGTTTGGTATATGCCGATAAAGGACGTAACTCTCGGCAGCGATAAAATCAGCACCACGCTTATAAAGTCCTGTCTTGACGGCGGCGACGTAAAGAAGGCGGCGGAGCTTTTGGGCGAAAATTATTTCGTCGAAGGCGAAGTCGTCAAGGGCGCGGGAAGGGGCGCGGAGATACTCGGCTACCCCACGATAAATCTCGCTTATCCCGAAAACAAGTACGAGGTTAAGCGCGGCGTCTATAAAATAAAGTGTACCGTCGGCGAAACCGTGTACGACGGCGTTGCGAATTTCGGCACGCGCCCCACTTTCGACGATAACGAAACCGTTCTCGAAGCGTATCTCGAAAACTGTTCGTCAGATTTGTACGGCGCGGCGGTTAAAATAGAATTTATAGAATTTATCAGGGAAACTTATAAGCTCGCCAACGCGGAAGAACTTAAAGCCCAGCTCGAGGCGGATATCGCCACGCTCCACGGCGCAGAACCTACGCTCGTAGCCGCGCCCGTCGAAGAAGCGGTCGCAACCGAACCCGAAGTGGTTGAAGAAGCAGTTGTAACAGAACCTGCGGTTGTCGAAGAAGCAGTTGAACCCGTTGAAGAAACGGCAGAAGCGGTCGTTGAAGAACCCGTTCAGGAAACGATAGAGGAAGTAGTCGAAGAATCCGTTGAGGAAATGGTAGAGGAAGTCGTTGAAGAACCCGTTCAGGAAACGATAGAGGAAGTAGTCGAAGAACCCATTCAGGAAACGGTAGAAGAAGCGGTCGAAGAATCCGTTGAAACGGCGGAAGCGGACGGCTTTGACGAATTTGCCGTAACCGAAGAAGAAGCCGAAAATTATACGGTTGAAGTAGTAGAATCGGCAGAGCCTGCCGAAGAAATTGCGGAAATTTCCGAAGAAGTCGTTATCGAAGAAGAAGTAGCTGAAGCTCCCGAAGAAGTAAATGAAATTAGCGAAGAAGTCGTTGCGGAAGAAGTAACAGAAGAATTTACCGAAGAAGCGGTTTGTGAAGAAATTACCGAGGAAATAGCCGAAGCGGAAGAACCCGCCGAAGTAACCGAAGAAATCGTTTACGAAGACCCCGTCGATTATGCGGCGGAACCCGCGGAAGAAATTCCTTACGAAGAAATAACTTACGCAACGGAAGAGGTTATCGAAGAAGCAACCGAAACGGACGAAGCCACAGAAGAATTTGCCGTGGAAGAACATACCGAAGAAGCCGTTGAAGCGGCAGAACCTGCCGAAGAAATTTCGGAAGTGTCCGAAGAAGTAGTAGTTGAGGAAATAGCGGAAGCTCCCGAAGTCGTTGCGGAAGAAGAAGTTACGGAAATACCCGAAGAAGAAATCGCCGCAGAAGATATAACCGAAACGGAAGATGTCTCCGAAGAAACTGCCGAACCCGCGCAAGAAGAAATAGCAGAAGAAGTTGCGGAAGAAATTGTTGCGGAAGAAGCAACGGAAGAAAACGATGATTAAATTCGGACCGAGCGGAAACTGCGAAAGCTTTTATGCGGCAGGTTATAAACATACCGTTCAGGCGCCCGAGTTTTTGGACGAATTCGGGCTCGACTGCTTCGAATATTCTTTCGGCAGAGGCGTTATGATGTCGGAATCCACCGCGGTTTCGATAGGCGAAGCGTTCGCGGCGCGCAATAAAGAAATCAGCGTTCACGCGCCGTATTTTATCAATTTCGCCAACCCCGAGGACGAAGCGGCGCAAAAATCCTACGGCTACGTTTTGGACAGCGCCCGCGCGTTAAGGCTTATGGGCGGCAGGCGGGTTGTGTTTCACCCCGCGGCGCAGGGCAAAGCCACGCGCGAGGAAGCCGTTGCAAGGACGATTGACAGACTAAAAATTTTAAGGGACTATATCTATCTTAACAATCTCGAAGATATGTGTTTCTGTCCGGAAACTATGGGCAAGCTTGCGCAGATAGGAACGATAGAAGAAGTTACCGAGTTTTGCAAGATAGATAAAATATTTACCCCCGCCGTGGATTTCGGTCACGTAAACGCTCGCGAACAGGGCAGTTTAAAGACGGTGGAGGATTATAAAACCCGCCTCGAATATATGATTTCGGAGCTCGGCTACGAGCGAATGAAGCATTTCCACGTGCATTTTTCAAAGATAATGTACGGCGGCAAGGGCGAGATTAAGCACCTTACTTTCGAGGATACGGTTTACGGACCTGAATTTTATCCTCTCGCGGTCGCGCTAAAACAGCTTAACTTAGAGCCGTATATCGTCAGCGAATCGCAGGGCACGCAGGCGGAAGACGCCCGCACGATGAAAGAAATTTATAATTCCGTTGACATATAATCTGAATTTTGTTATAATTGCGTTGGTATAATATGGGAATTGCAAGAGCGGAAAAAATTTATAAAGAATCGGGCGCGGACGCGCTTATGATATCTTCCGAAGATTACAGATTTTATTTGACGGGCTTTAAAAGCTCGTTCGGGTACGTAGTCGCGGATAAGAACGGCTACGCATTCTATACCGACCCGAGGTATCTCGAAGCCGCGCAAAATTGCGTTAAAGGCTTTTCCGTAAAGGAATACCCCCGCGGCGTAAAACCGTACGAGCTGGTTGCGGGCGCGAAAACCGTCGCTATGCCCGTCGGCAAAATCACTGCGGAAGAATATCTCGGTTATACGCAGAACGGCTTGGAAGTTATCGATTGCGCTCCGTCGTTTTCGTCGCTTATGGCGGTAAAGGACGAGGAGGAAATAAAGAACATTTCTCTCGCTTGCGAGGCGACGGATAAAGCGTTTTTATCGCTCCTTCCCGAAATCAAAGAAGGAATGACGGAAAACGAAGTTGCGGCGTTGCTCGAATTTTATATGCGCAAATACGGCGCAAGCGGCGTAAGCTTCGATACAATCTGCGCATTCGGCGCAAACACAAGCGTTCCCCACCACGAAACGGGCGCGAGAAAGCTTAAATTCGGCGACCCCGTGCTTATCGATTTCGGCTGTAAAATAAACGGCTACTGCTCGGACTGCACGCGCACTATGCTTTTCGGCGACGATAAAAAGCACGAAGAATTCAAGAAAAATTACGCAATCGTTTTAAAGGCTCAGCAGCTCGTAAAAGAAAATTTCGCCGCGGGTATGAGCGGAACGGAAGGCGACGCCATCGCGAGAAATTATCTCAAAGAATACGGGCTCGATGAATATTTCACGCATTCGCTCGGGCATAGTTTGGGGGTAAACATTCACGAAAGCCCGAACTTATCACCCAAGTGCGGCGAAATCTTCAAAGACGGTATGGTCTTTTCGGACGAGCCCGGCGTATATTTCGCGGGCGAATACGGAATAAGAATAGAAGATACCGTAACGCTCTATAACGGCAAAATCAAAAGTTTGACAAAATCAGACGCTAATCTGATTATTTTATAATTTTAGCAAATCATTAAGGAGATATATACTATGGCATCCATTTTAGCAGGCGACATCAGAAAGGGCGTAACTTTCGAGTATAACGGCAAGGGCG
>CAZRCE010000018.1:0-20210 GCA_964598465.1 uncultured Clostridia bacterium
GCGCTTTGTCGGCACATATTGCGGGGGCAACGGATAATTTTCAGCCTATGAACGCCAATTTCGGGATACTGAAAGCGGCGGAAAACAGAATAAGGGATAAAAAACAACGGTACGCATATCTCGCTCAGCGGGCGATAGACTGCGTAAAGGAATACAAGGAGTTATTATGTCGGTAGAATTTCACGCAACCACGATATGCGCGGTTAAGCGCGGCGGTACGACGGCAATCGCGGGCGACGGTCAGGTCACCATGGGCGAAAACGTCATTTTCAAAAACAGCGCGACTAAGGTAAGAAGAATTTACGGCGGCAAGGTCATTTTAGGCTTCGCCGGTTCCGTTTCGGACGCGTTCTCGCTCAGCGAAAAGTTCGAAGGTATGCTCAATAAATTTTCTGGCAACTTAATGCGTTCGGCGGTGGAGCTTGCGGAGCTTTGGCGTTCGGATAAAATGGGCAGAAAGCTCGAAGCGTTAATGATTGTCGCGGACAAGGACACGATGCTGATAGTTTCGGGCACGGGCGAGGTTATCGAGCCCGACGACGGAATAGCGGCGATAGGCAGCGGCGGCAACTACGCCCTCGCGGCGGCGCGCGCGCTGTATCAGAACACCGATTACGCCGCGGACGAGATTGCGAAGCGTTCTTTGAAAATCGCGAGCGAAATCTGCGTCTATACGAACGACAACATTAAATGCGAAGTAATATAAAAGTTCACGCAAAATCCTTTGCTTGCTCAAAGCTTTTGCCGTGAGGTTGCTAAAGTCGCGAAAACGCTTAACGGGCGAAATGAATCCGCCCTTGCGTTTTCCGAACTTAATTCGTCTTTTAAAAAATTGACGAGAAAGGAGAATTTATGGATTTAACGCCTAAACAGATTGTACACGAACTCAATAAATATATAATCGGTCAGGACGAGGCGAAGAAAGCGGTCGCCATAGCTTTGAGAAACCGTTATCGTCGTTCCTGCCTTTCGCCCGAATTGCAGGAAGAGGTCACGCCGAAAAACATTATAATGAAAGGACCTACGGGCGTAGGTAAGACGGAAATAGCGAGAAGGCTCGCAAAGCTCGTAAAAGCCCCTTTCCTCAAAGTGGAAGCGACCAAATATACCGAGGTCGGCTACGTCGGCAGGGACGTCGAATCTATGATACGCGACCTTGCGGAGTGCGCTATACGCCTCGTCAAAGAGGAAAAGACCGCGGAAGTAAGCTATAAAGCCTGCGCGACCGCGGAAAGGCGCATTGCGAAGGTTCTGGCGGAAGCGAACAAGGACGACAGAGGCGGACTTTCAATGGATGCGTTCGAGCAGAAGCTCGTGGACGAAATCCACGAGGGCAAGTACGATAAAACCGTGATAGAGGTTGAAGTTGCCGACGTTCCCAAGCCGTTGGAGCTTTCCCCCGGTCAGGGCGCGGCAATCGATTTAGGCTCGGTTTTCGGCAGCCTCGGAATGAACAAGAAGAAAAAGCGCAAGCTCACCGTAAAGGAAGCCAAGGACATAATGATGGCGGAGGAAGCAGATAAGCTTATCGACAACGACGCTGTAAACGCCGAAGCCATTCGCCGCGCGGAAAACGACGGAATAATTTTCATCGACGAAATAGACAAGATAGCGGGCAAGGGCAATCAGGGCGCGGACGTTTCCCGCGAGGGCGTTCAGCGCGATATCCTTCCCATAGTGGAGGGCTGTACCGTTATGACGAAGTACGGACCGGTGCGCACGGATTATATATTATTTATCGCCGCGGGCGCGTTCCACGTAAGCAAGGTGGAGGATTTAATTCCCGAACTTCAGGGCAGATTTCCTATTCAGGTCGAGCTTAAAAGCCTCACAAAGCAGGATTTCGTAAATATCTTAACCCAGCCGCAGAACGCGATAACCGCGCAGTATTCGGCGCTTCTCGCAGTGGATAATATCGATTTGCACTTCACGCCCGAAGCAATAGAGCGCATTGCCGAAGTTTCCGAAGAAATGAACGTTACCTCCGAAGATATCGGCGCAAGGCGGCTTCATACGGTAATGGAACAGCTTTTGGAGGACATATCCTTCAACGCGGGCGGCAACGATTATCCCGTAATTCCCGTGGAAGTCAACGCTAAATACGTCGAAGAACATCTCGCAAGTGTTTCCGCAAACAGAGATTTAAAGAAATACGTTTTATAAAATAATTAAGTTGCCGCCGAAAACCACGCTTTTCGGCGAGCAGACACAATTAGTGCGTAAGCACCTCGGTAGGTGAATTTTTGCGATTTCTATAATTGTGTGCACTGATTATCGCAAAAAGAGGGCAACGCCCTCAAAATCGTTGATTTGTTTTACGCATTAAGAAAAACAAATCAACGAAGGAGATTATTATGATTAATATACCCAAAGGGACGAAAGACGTACTGCCCGACCAGTCGTTTAAGTGGCAGTTTATAGAAAGCTCCGCGCGCGAGGTCGCGTCGGTTTTCGGCATCAGGGAAATAAGAACGCCCGTGTTCGAGCATACCGAGCTTTTCCAGCGCGGCGTGGGCGAAACGACGGACGTCGTTAATAAGGAAATGTACACCTTCCTCGACAAGGGCGGCAGAAGCGTGACTTTAAAGCCTGAAGGCACGGCGGGCGCGGCTCGCCTATTCATCGAGAACGGGCTTGCGAGCAGTGCGCTTCCCTTAAAGGCTTTTTATCTTACGCCCTGTTTCCGTTACGAGCGCCCGCAGGCGGGCAGGCTTCGCGAATTTCACCAGTTCGGAATAGAAGTTTTCGGCTCTGCCGAGGCGGACGCGGACGCGGAGGTTATTTTCGCCGCTTCGTCGTTCTTAAATAAGATAGGCGTTAAAACCCGTCTGGAACTTAATTCGATAGGCTGTAAAACCTGCCGCGCTGAATACAACGCCGCGCTTAAAGGTTATTTCGCGCCCCACCTTAACGATATGTGCGCAACCTGCCGCGAAAGGTTCGATAAAAACCCTTTGAGAATGCTCGATTGCAAGGAAGAAGGTTGTAAAAAGATAACGGCGTGCGCGCCCAAAATTACCGATTATCTGTGCGGCGACTGCCGTGCGCACTTCGACAGGGTACAATCCCTTCTGACCGCGCAGGGCGTGAAATTTACCGTTAATTCCAACATAGTAAGGGGTTTAGACTACTATACGCGCACCGTTTTCGAGTTCGTTTCGGAAGAAATAGGCGCTCAGGGCACGGTTTGCGGCGGCGGCAGATACGACGGGCTTATATCCGAGCTCGGCGGCGGACAAGTCCCCGCGATAGGCTTTGCCGCGGGAATAGAAAGGCTGCTTCTTCTTATGGAAAACACGGGAGCGGCTTTTCCCGCAGCCCCCGTACCCGATATTTATATCGCGGGTATGGACGATAGCTGCCGCGAAAAGGCGTTCGCGCTCGTTTGCAATCTCAGGCTAAAGGGCGTTAAAGCGGAATGCGACCTTATGAAAAGGTCGGTCAAAGCTCAGCTCAAATACGCCGATAAAATAGGCGCGAAATTCGTTGTGGTAATAGGCGGAAGCGAGCTTGAAAGCGGAGTCGTGCGTTTAAAGAGAATGTCGGACGGAAACGAAACAGCGGTTAAATTCGAAGAAATAGAAGCATACTTAAGATAGTAGTCGCGAATTTTTTGACTTTCGACGACGTTAAATTGCAACGAGATTATTTGAGAAAAAGAGGTGAAAATATGGTAAAAGAAGTTAATACTGCCGAGTTCGACGAACTCATAAACGGTGAAAAGCCCGTCGTCTGCGATTTCTTCGCGACCTGGTGCGGACCTTGCAAGATGCTCGCGCCCGTTATGGAAAAGGTTTCCGAAAAGTTTTCCGACGCGCAATTTGTAAAGGTAGATACGGACAAGAATTTCGACCTTGCCGCGCGCTACGGGATAATGAGTATCCCCCTCGTGGCGGTGTTCAGAAAGGGAGAAATGGTCGCTAAATCGCTCGGCTTTATGCCTGAAAGCGAGGCGACGGAATTCGTTTCGGATAATATTTAAATGTGTGCGCGGAAAGATTAAATTGCTTTCCGCGTTTTTCTTTAATTTGTTGCAAACGGCGGCGGATTATGGTAAAATAAGTAAAAATAAGCGCAAGGAGCGTAAAAATGATAGATATTTCGTTGATTGAAAAGACAGACCCCGAAATTGCGGAAGCGTTAAAGCTGGAGCTTAAACGCCAGCAGGGCAATATTGAACTCATCGCGAGCGAGAATTTCGTTTCCCCCGCAGTGCTTGCGGCGGCGGGCAGCCACCTTACCAACAAGTATGCGGAAGGTTATCCCGCGCACCGTTATTACGGCGGTTGCCAGTTCGTGGATATCGCCGAGGATTTGGCAAGGGAGAGGGTTAAACAGCTTTTCGGTTGCGAGTACTGTAACGTTCAGCCCCATTCGGGCGCGAGCGCAAACCTTGCGGTGTTCTTCGCTCTGTTGCAGCCGGGCGATACCGTAATGGGTATGAACCTCGCGCACGGCGGACATCTTTCTCACGGCTCGCCCGTAAACATTTCGGGCAAATATTTCAATATCGTCCCCTACGGCGTCGGCAAGGACGACCAGCGCATAGATTACGACGAAATGAGAAAGATTGCGTTGGAATGTAAGCCGAAGCTCATCGTTTCGGGCGCGAGCGCGTATCCGAGAGTTATAGATTTCAAGAAGATAAGGGAAATCTGCGACGAGGTCGGCGCGATTATGATGGTTGACATCGCGCATATCGCGGGCTTGGTTGCCGCGGGGCTTCACCCCTCGCCCGTGCCCTACGCCGATATTGTCACCACGACTACGCACAAAACCCTTCGCGGACCGCGCGGCGGCGTTATAATGTGCAAGGAGGAGTACGGCAAGCAGATAGACAAGGCGGTGTTCCCCGGTATTCAGGGCGGACCTCTTATGCATATAATTGCGGCAAAGGCGGTTGCGTTTAAAGAAGCGCTCACCCCCGAATTCAAAGCGTATCAGACGCAGATAGTTAAAAACGCGGCGGCTATGGCGGAAGAATTCAACGCGGCGGGCGTTAAGATGGTTTCGGGCGGAACGGACAACCACCTCATTCTTCTCGACCTCACCGACAAGAATATGACGGGTAAAGAGCTTGAAAAGATGCTCGACGAAGTGCATATCACGGTAAACAAAAACGCAATTCCTTTCGACACGCAGAAGCCGTTCGTTACCTCGGGCATAAGGCTCGGCACTCCCGCGATGACCTCTCGCGGAATGAAGGAAGCGGAAGCGAAAAAGGTCGCGTCGCTCATTACTAAGATAATCTTAGAAAAGGAAGCGGCTTTCGATTACGTCACCGCGGAGGTCGCAAAGCTTTGCGAGGCGTTCCCCTTATACGCCGACTGCGTGAAGTAGAAAATATGGAAGTAGGGCGCGCGTCGGCTCGTTTTTGCCGACGCGCGCCTTGTTTTTTATCGTCGCAACCGCAAGTTGCGCGATTTTTCTGCGTTTGCAACCCCAAGGCGGTTGAATAATTTTTTGCGCAACGGTACAATAAAAGTGTAGAAAAAACGCGGAGGTAGCTATGAGCTTTGCCGAAAATTTGCAGTATTTGAGAAAGTGTAATAAAATCACGCAGGAGGAGCTTGCCGACGAGCTGGGCGTATCCCGTCAGGCGGTTTCCAAGTGGGAAACGGGCGAGGCGTACCCAGAAACGGATAAACTTATAATTCTGTGCGATAAGTTTTCCGTTACGCTCGACGAGCTGGTGCGCGGCGATATAATCGACGGTAAAAACACTGAGAAGCCCGCCGAAAAAGAGAAAGAGTGGCGTATATCCCCCGACGAATACGGTTACAGGCGTGAAATGAACAGATTTTCCGCGGCTATGGCTTCGGGAGTGTTTTTAATACTCATAGGCGTTGCGCTTTGCGTAGCGCTGAGCGGGGTAGCCGTTGCGCTCGAAAAGGGAAGTCAGCTTTCGAATTTATTGGAATGGCTTTCGGGCGTCGTGGTGCTCGTATTCGTCGCGGCGGCGGTGTTTCTGTTCGTGTTTTTCGGAATGTCCCACGACAGATTTAAAAAGGCGCATAAAGAAGTTGAAAATATCTTTACGAAAGAGGAGTGCGCGGCATTTATCCGCCGTTTCACCGTAACTATGGCAATACTCGTTTCGGGTATTCTCGTAGCTGTAATATTCCTCATAGTAATGTTCGCGCTTCTGGACAATAACGTGATTACGGGCGGCGACTTCGCGGGCTGTTGTATCGTGGCGGGGTTTCTCGCCGTGCTCGCGTTTATCGTGGGCGGGCTCGTTTATCTGGGTATTCAGCACGAAAAGTATAACGTCGCGGAATACAACGGCAATACCGCAAGGGAATTGAACGCTTCCCCGCGCTCTAAGCTTAAAGACGCGATATGCGGTTCGGTAATGATGGTGGCGACCGCGATATTTTTGGTGCTCGGCTTCGTTTTTAACTTATGGCACCCCGCGTGGGTTGTTTTCCCCGTCGGCGGAATAATCTGCGGAATTATAGGCGCGTTAATGAACGCCAAGGACGACCACGAATAAAATTTTCGGATTTCCATTATCAAAATTCCCCGTAATTTATTTTAAGTTTATTATTCGTCTATAAAATCTTATTGTAAATTATGAGGGCGTTATGAAAGTTAAAGTCACTTCCGATTCTACTTGCGATTTAAGTAAAGAGCTGATTGAAAAGCACGATATAGGCATTTTCCCCTTAACCGTAATTCTCGGCGAAAATTCGTTCGGCGACGGGAGTATCGCCCCGCAGGACATTTTCGACTACGTTGCCAACACGGGTACTTTGCCCAAAACGGCTGCGGGTTCTGCGGACGAGTACGAAAAATTCTTCGCGGAAAATCTCGAAGGGTACGACGCGCTGATACATTTCAACATTTCGTCGAAAGCTTCTTCGTCGTATTCCGCGGCTTGCGTCGCGGCGGAAAAATTCGGCGGCAAGGTTTTCGTCGCGGACAGTCACGCCCTCTCGACAGGGCAGGGCTTGCTCGTTATGAAGGCCTGCGACCTTCTGGAAAACGGCGCGACAGCACAGGAGGCGTTCGATAAAATAAACGAAACGCGCGCCTTTGTAAACACCTCGTTCGTGCCCGACGCGCTCGACTATCTGCATAAGGGCGGTAGGTGTTCGCTCGCGGCAATGCTCGGGGCTAAGGTCTTAAAGCTCCACCCTATGATTGCGGAGAACGAGGAAGGTCAGCTAATTGCAAAGCGCAAGTATATGGGCGGTATGAACCGCTGTATAAGAAATTACATTTCGGACTTGAAAGAGGAATACCCCGACTACGACAAGACGCGCTGTTTCATAACCCACAGCTCGGCGGACAAGGAGCTGGTGGATTTGGCGAAGGGTATCGTTAAGGAGCTTTTCGATTTCGACGAGGTGATAGAAACGGTCGCGGGCAGCATAGTTACCAGCCATTGCGGCAGAAACACCCTCGGCGTGCTGTTCATTTACAATTAAAAAAATAATAAAGCCGCCCCGATTGCAATCGGGGCGGCTTTTTATTTTTTTGTTTTTATCTGCGGATTTCGAAATCCTGATTCATAAGCTTGACTATCGCTTCCTCGTCGTCGGTTATGTTAAAGTCGCCGTGCATCGTGTGCTTGATAACGGACGACGCTACCGCAAAGTTTACGATATCGTCGGGCTTCATACCGCGCATTATCGCGTAAATCATACCGCTTGCGAACGCGTCGCCGCCGCCTACTCTGTCGAGTATGCTGAAGCTGAAAGTGCGGCTTTCGTAAGTTTCGCCGTCGTACCACATAAACGCTTTCAAGCTGTTTTCACTGCCCGAATGTACGTAGCGCACGTGTCTGCCTATAGCCTTGAAATGGTATTTGTCCGAAAGCGCGCGGAAAATTCTGTCCTGCTCCTTGTAGGTCGGGTTCATAGAAAGTCCGTCTTTCAAATCCTTGCCGTCGGGGCCGGGCAGATTAATAGGCTCTATGCCGAAAAGTACGTCAACGTACGGCAGGTATTCTGTAATGCAGTCGCGCGCTTCCTGCCAGCCCCAAAGCGCGGAGCGGAAGTTGCAGTCGAACGAAACTGTCATATCAAGCTCTTTCGCGGCTTTTAAAGCGAGCATGATAAGCTCGCGGCAGTTCTTGGAAAGGGCGGGGGTTATGCCGCTTAAATGCAGCCAGTTAAAGCCTTTCAGCTTTTCCGTGAAGTCTATCGTCTTGAAATCGTACAGCGAGAACGCCGAATCCTTTCTGTCGTAAGTCACCTTGGAGGCGCGCACGCCGAAGCCTTCTTCGAGGAAATATATGCCCATTCTTCCGCTGCCGTAAATGCAGGGCGAGCAGTGCACGTCGTTACTGCGAAGATACCTTATCGCGGCTTTGCCTATGGACGAATCGGGTACGACGGTGAAGTACGAGCTGTCTATGCCGAGGTTGGCAAGCGCCGCCGCAACGTTCGCTTCCGCGCCGCCGTAGGTTACCTTGAATTCGTCGGTAGTGCGTATCTTTTCGTTGTTCGGGGGCGAAAGCCTTAATAAAAGCTCGCCCATAGTAATAAATTTGATATCTTTCTTATCCATAGCGTTTTCCCCTATAATATCGTTCACAGCTATTATATCATTAAAATCGTGCTTTGTACAGCCCCAAATTAAAAATAAAAAGTGCGCGGCGTAAATTTTTACGCCGCGCACTTTTTTAATCGTTTGAATTTTAAATATCCGTAAGCGTAACGGATTCCAAAGTGAAGTTGAGACTTCCCAAAAAGAAGGGCAGATTTTCCGTAATCCTTAACGTGACCGCCCTCGTCGCGTTGAAGTTCTTATCCTTTACCGCGGAATACCAGTAGGTGTAGGAAGGTCCGCTCATGGCTACGTTAAGGCTGAGAACCACGCTGTTATACGGGTACTTTTTGTCGCCTACGAAAATATAGTCGTCGGGCGTAGAATTTTCGAGCGCGTCTATTATTTTTTTCTGTTCCGCGTCGTCCTCTTTCAGCTCGCCCGCGGTCGTGCCGCCCGCGATATACTGCGCCTTTGCGCCGTTTATCGGCTCGAATACGTTAAAGGTGAAATTGCCCGAGCTTGAAGAAAAGCTCCTCATAACCAATCCCATCGAGGACGCGTCGAACAGCGAATAACCGTCTTTTATATTCTCCACCACGTTCTCTCCGCTCGCGGAAGGGGTGCGGTTGTCCGTAAGATATACCGTCGCTTCCGAGCAGTCTGCATTGTAATAGGTCGTATAAACGCAGTCCATTTCCACGCAAACCGAAGCAATGCTCGTCGGGGTAACGCTGTTGGGCGCGCATGCTTTTATTACCTTTTGCGAATACACGGGCTGTAAGTTACCGCTTGCAGAGCGCATATAAGTTTCGCAAACAACGTTCTGTTCGAAATCCTTCTTTTCGCCTGTTGCGGTGAAGGTGTAAGTTCCGGAAAGGGTCAAAACCGTCCTGTAAACGTAAACGTATTCCGTTTTCGCCGTTCTGTATTTTTCGGGAACGGAGGACGAGTTCCAGTCGTATTCAACCGCGTACAATTCGGTCGTATAGCCCGCTTCCTTGCTGCCGTCGGTCACGTAATTTACCGAATACACGCCGTTATCGCCCGCCGTAAATTTAACGCCGTAAGTCGCCGTTTCCTTTTTCGTGAGCCATTCGCAGCCCTCGTACAAATCGCCCGAGGATACGACGGCGTTCCAGTTGGGGGAAGTTTCAGCCTTCATATTAGACTGTCCGCCGCACGCGGAGAGCGTTACCGCCGCGCACAAAGTCAGCGCGGACGCCGCAATCAAAGTAATCTTTTTCATAGAAAACATTATAACACATAAATCGCGAATTGTAAAAACTTTTTACTTATAAATTCTTTAATTTTGGTCGCGGGTATGTTACAATATCAGGTATGAATATTCTTTACCGCGCGCCCGCGCTGTCGTCGGCGCTGGCAAAACTGAAAAAGATTATTTCCGATAACGAGGAAAAGGGTAAGCGTACCGTGGTTTTCTGCGAGGACAGACTGACCCTCGCGGCGGAGCGTACGGTCTGCGCGGCGGTGGAAGGTTCGTTTTTAACCTCCGTATATACTTTCGCGCGTTTCCTTTCGTCGGAACGCGGTAAATGCGAAAATCTGCTCTCGGGGCAAGGCTCGGCGATGGCGGTAAGGCGCATAATAGAAAGGCGCAAAAACGATTTAAAGCTGTTCGGTCGGCTCTCGTCCGCCGCGGCGGCGGGGGAGGTGTACGACACGATTGCGCTCCTGTACTCCTCGCGCATAACGCCCGACGATATTGCGCAAATCGAAGCGCCCAGCCCGCTTTTAAATTCCAAGCTCAAGGATTTGGAGCTTATTTACAGGGAATATTCCGACTACCTTAAAGAGAGCGGCAACGTCGATAGAAACGCATACCTTCGCGCCCTGCCCGAAGTTATTTGCAGCAGCCGCAAAATCCGCGGCGCGGAGGTTATCTTCCTCGGCTTTCAGGCGCTGACGAAATCCGTTATGGAATGCGCCCGAGCCTGTATGGAAACGGCGGTAAGCGTTACGGGGCTTTTCCTCGGCGGCAAGGAGGACGTTTACACCAACGAAGCCGCGGCGGAATTTACGCTGTGCGCGCGCGATTACGGCGGCTGTAAAACGGAAGAAATTCCGTCCGAGCTGTGCGCCGAAGCCGAAGCGATGCGCAAGGTGATTTTCAATCCCGAAAGCTTTTCGAATGCGGTCGCGATGCCTACGGACAAGGTGCATATATTCGAAGCGGCGGACGAGGACGAAGAACTCGAATTTATCGCCGCGAGCATAATCAAACACGTTACGGACGAGGGCGTGCGCTATCAGTCGATATCCGTTATGACCCCGCCCGCGCCCGCGTACTACGGCGCGGTGGAGCGCGTTTTCACGCGGTTCGGAATACCTTTTTACGTGGACAGAAGGTACTCGCTCGCCGAGCATCCGATAAGCTCGTTTCTCTGCGGATACCTCGCCTGCGTTTCGGACGGATGCACGCCCGAAAGCGTTAATTCGATAATATCCTCGCCCCTATTCGCCGCAAACAGGCGGGACAAGGATATATTTATAAACTATTCGCTTCGCCTAGCGGCGTTCCGCGGAGGCGTTAAGCGCGAGCCGAAGGAGGAAATTTTAAAGAATCTCGGCTTCGAATACGCCGCGGTGGAGGCGGTGCGCAAAAAGTTTCTGGACGGGCTTTACCTGCTTCCGCGCAAGGGCACGGGCGAAGAATTCGCACGGGCTCTCGAAAAGCTTTTGTCGCTCTTTTCCGCGGGAGATATTTTGAGCGCGGCGGCGGAGGGAATAAAGGAAGAATACCCCTCGCTCTCCGTCTTTTCTGAGCGCGCCTTAGAATACGCGCAGAGCGTTCTGGACGAAGCGGGCAGAATAACGGGCGACGAGGTCACGACGGCTCGGGAATTTTCGCGCGTGCTGAAAAGCGGTTTCACCGCCGCGGAAATTTCGCTTATCCCGCCCAAGCAGGACGCGGTTTTCGTCGGCGATATAACCTCGACCGCGAACGTCGGCACGGAAGTGCTGTTCGCCGCGGGGCTTACGGGCGACGTGCCCTCGTTCTCGCAGGATACGGCGATACTTACGGACAGGGAATTAGGCTCGCTCGAAAAGCTTAACGTCGTAATATCCCCCAAGATAATGCAGGTCAATATGCGCTCGCGCGAGATAACCGCGCTCAATATTTGCTCATTTAAAAAGGCTTTGTATCTTTCCTATCCCGTGCTTTCGGGCGGGGAGGAAAGCTCCGCGGGCGAAATTATAAAATACGCGCAGTGCGCCTTTACTACCAAGTCGGGCGCAAAGATAACGCCGCTCGACCAAAAGCGGTTGGAGCGCACGGACAGGGCTTTGCCCTATTACTGCGCCCGCCCCGCTTCGGCAATAAAGCAGTACTTAAAAGGTACGGCTTCGGCGGGCGGCAACGCGGCAATAAAAAAGGTACTCGGCGAGTGCGGCTACGCGGACTATATTTCCGCCGACGAAGAATGTGATAATCAGGTAATTTCGGCGCGCAGACTGTACGGCGGCTTCGTTTCGCCCACCGCGCTCGAAAACTATTTTTCCTGCCCCTATAAAAGCTTCGTAAAGCAGGGACTGAAAGCTCAGGAGCGCGACGAGGGCGCAATGCGCCCGCTCGATAGCGGTAATTTCATTCACGCCGTACTGCAAAAGCTCGCGGAGGAGATAAACGGGCTTGATAAAGAACGGCTCGACGGCCGCGTCAAAGAGATTGCGGAGGAGCTTTTAAAAGAGCCGAAATATTCGTCGCTGACTTCGGGCAAGCGCGGCGAATACGCGGCGGGCGCGCTCGTCGCGGAAGCGGGCGAGGTATCGCGCGGAATGTACGAACAGCTTGCAAATTCCGATTTCCGCGTGGGCGCGGTGGAAAGCAAGTGCGAGATAGATTTAAAGGGGCTCAAACTTTTCGGACGGATAGACAGGGTGGACGAGTGCGGCGATATGGTCAGAATAATCGACTATAAAACGGGCACGGTGGACAGTTCCGCTTCGTCTTACTACGCGGGGCTTAAACTTCAACTTCCGCTTTACCTTTCCGCGGCGGCGGAGGGTAAGCGCGCGGTCGGTGCGTATTACTTCCCCGCGCAGACGGAGTACAAGGACAAAAAGGACGGCACTTTCAGGCTTAAAGGCTTTATGGACGGTAGCGAGGAAGTCGTTAAAAGCTCCGATAAAACGGTAGAACCTGCGCGCAAGAGCGCGTATATAGACTGCTATTTAAACGGCAGAAAATCGGACTGCGCTATGAGCAAAGAAGATTTCGCGGATTTCACGGCGTACGCGCAGTTGGTTGCGGAAAAGGGCGCGGGGGAAATGGCGCAGGGCTTCGTTTCTCCGTCGCCCGCGGAAAACGCTTGCAAGGGCTGCAAGCTTTCGGGCAGCTGTCGCTTTACCGTCGGCGTGGACGGCGAGGAGCGCAAAGCCCCCAAAGCGACTTGCTCGCTCATTGCGGAAATAGTCAGAGGGGAGGGACGGGAATGAGCGAGAAACTAACCCTCGAACAGTCCGCGGCGATAGCTTCGCGCGGCAAAGTAATCGTATCCGCCTCGGCGGGGTCGGGCAAGACCTTCGTAATGATTAAAAAGATTGCCGACCTCATAGAAAACGGCGGCGATACGGACGAAATTCTCGCCGTAACTTTCACCAAGAAAGCGGCGGCGCAAATGAAAGAAAAGTTGAAAAGCGAGCTTATAAGCCGCCTTGCTTCCGCGGACGCGGCAAAGAGGGATTACCTAAAAGCCCAGCTTGCCAAAATCCCTTCCGCGGATATTTGCACGATACATTCGTTCTGCTCGCGCCTTTTGCGCACCTACTTCTACGCCCTCGGCATAGACAGCTCGTTCGATATCATAAGCGCGGACGACGCGGAAGCGGCGCGGTATATAAACAGAGCGACGGACAATCTTTTCGATAAGGCGTACGAAACGGACGACGCGGACTTTATGCTCGTTTTGTCCTGCCTTAAAAGGAAGCGCAGCGACGACAGCGTAAGGCGGCTTCTTGCCGAAACTTATTCGGAAGTGCGCATTATCGCCGACTACGAGGAAAAGCTTTCCCGCGCGGCGGAGCTGTATTGCGACGAGGGCTTTGACGCCGTTTGCGCCGAGTATAAGAAAGAGGCGGCGGCGAAATTTAACGCGCTCCTTGCCGCGGTCGAAGATTTCGAAATCACTTTCCCGACGACGGAAGGCGCGCAGAGCTATCTCCCGCTCTTGGACGAAATGAGAGCCGCGCTCAAAGCGGCGGCGGAAAGCGACCTGTTCGCGCCGTTGCCCAAAATCCACACCACGGTCAAGCCGAGGAAAAAGAAAGAAACGGAAGAAGCTGACGGAATTTTTACGGAATTCCGCGACGGGATAAAGCGGAAGTACGAAGCCGTTCTCGGCGATATCTCGGACAGAGAAACGGAGTACGCGGCGTTTATAAAGAGTGGTGCGCTCGCCGTCGCGTTTTCGCGGCTTTTGTTGGCGTTCGATAGGGAATATAGCGAGGTTAAGCGCGACGAGGGCAAGCTCGACTACAACGACCTCGAACATTTGACCCTGCGCCTTTTAAAGGATAGCGAGATAAAAAGCAGAATTAACGCAAAGTATAAACACGTATTCGTGGACGAATATCAGGACGTCAATCCCGTTCAGGAGCGGATAATTGCCGAGGTCGGCGCGGAAAACGTCTTTACCGTCGGTGACGTAAAGCAGGCGATTTACGGCTTCCGCGGCAGTAAGTCGGCGTTCTTCTCGAAGAAGTACGACGCGATGTCCACGGGCGCGGGAAGCGCTTTAAAGCTCACCTCCAACTTCCGCAGCGCGGATAAGATAATCGATTTCGTAAACCGCCTTTTCTCCGCATCTATGACGGAAAGGATTTGCGGCTTCGAGTATAAGGGCGGCTCGGAAATGACGCGCGGCGGCGCGTATCCCGACGGTTACGGCAACGCGGAAATCCTCGTTTTCGGCAAAGAAGAAAAAGAGGCTGAAGTGGCGGAAGGTATATATTCCGTCGCGGAGCGCGCTCTCGTCAAGTCGGGGCACACGCGCGAAAGCCTCGCCGTGCTCGATATCGTCCGGCGCGAGCTTGGCTCTACGCATTACGATTTAAAGGTAAAGGATTTCGTGCCCACCCGCGCGGGGGATATATGCATACTCACCCGCAAGCGCTCCAACGCCGCTACGGCGGGTATCGTCCGCGCGCTCACGGACGCGGGCTATTCGGTAGCGGGCGCGAAGGACGTCAATATCTGCGGCAGGGCGGAAGTAAGGGAAATGCTCGACGTTCTGTCCTTTATTGACAACAGTCAGCAGGATATACCGCTTATTACCGCGCTTACTTCCCCGCTCGGCTCGCTCACGCGGGAGGAGCTTGCAAGAATAAGAATAGCTATGCCGCGCGTTGCGGGCGTTAAAAACACTTACAGGGAGTGCGCGGTCTGGTACGCGACGA
Source organism: uncultured Clostridia bacterium (assembly GCA_964598465.1). GTDB lineage: Bacteria > Bacillota > Clostridia > Christensenellales > Borkfalkiaceae > Coproplasma. The sequence goes on from CAZRCE010000018.1 coordinate 14,917, forward strand.
ATAAGTCGGACGAGTTGGCGTATAAGCTCGCCGCGTTCTACAAAAAGATATACGCCTTGCGCAAGCTTTCCGACGTGCTGGGCGCTGCGCGGCTCATTTACAGGATAGCCGACGACTGCGGCTTTACGGCGAAGTATTCCGCCGACGGCGGCGAGAAGCTTCTCGCTCTGCGCAGGCTCGCGGAGGAGGCGCGTTCGGGCGACGGCGAGCTGTCGTTAAACGCCTTCCTTTCCAAAATAAAGGCGGGCGGCTACCGCATAACCGCGCCCGCAGGCTCGGCGACGGACAGTATAAAGGTTATGACAATGCACGCCTCCAAGGGCTTAGAGTTCCCCGTGGTAATAATCGCGGACGCGGCGGCGTCCTTCAAGGGAATGGAATACAGCGATATGCCGTTCGACGAAAAGTACGGTTTCGCGCCGCACTGCTACGATATAGAGGAGCATATAAAGACGAGGACATTGCTCCGCTCGGTATGCGCCGTAAGGAAGAAGCGCGAGGAGCTAAAAAACGAGCTCAACCTCTTTTACGTCGCGTGCACGCGCGCTATGTGCAGGCTGTATATAACCTGTTCGGAGATTAAGCCTTACGTCGCGGCGGACGCGCTCGACGCGGATAATTACCTTAAACTTTGCGACTTTTCGTCGTTTACCCCCTCGTATATGTCCGAATTAACGGACTTTACGCCCGAAAAATCGGCGGGCTCTGCTTACGACGGCGAGCCGGATTTAAAGCTTTACGAAGAAATAAAATCCCACTTCTTAAAGCCGTACGCCCGCGCCGCGAGCGTGGAGCTACCCGTAAAAAGCTCGGCTTCGCAAATTCTGCGTTCGCAGGAAGAAAGCTACTACGCCGAACGCGTTCTGTTTACCGAGGAGGGCGAAACGGGAATTGAGGCGGGGCTTGCCTACCATAAATTTTTGGAGCTTTGCGACTTCTCGGTCAAGGACGGGGAGGGAATTAAAAAGCAAATCGAAAGCTTCGTAAACGACGGGGCTATGACGAAGGAGGCGGCTTCCGCGCTCGATTGCAATCGGCTCGTATCCATTCTCTCGATGCCCGTGTTCGCAAAGTTGGGCGGCGCGCAGCTTTACCGCGAGCAGGAATTTTTGTGCCGCTTGCCCGCAAACGCGTTCCTCGATACCGAGGCGGACGACAAAGTCCTCGTTCAGGGCGCGATAGACCTTTTGGCGGTAACGGTGAACGGCGCGGAGATTATCGATTACAAATATTCCAAAAAGAGCGACGAGGAGCTTATAAAGAAATATTCGCCCCAGCTCGCGCTGTACAAAAAGGCGGTTGCCGCCGTCCTGAAAACGGACGAAAAATTCATTAAAGCCACAATCGTCAACATTTTCGCGGGCAGGCAAATTAATCTTTAAAAATCCCTATATAACGACAAAATATCCGTCCGATTTTAAATAAGGACGGATATAATTTGTTTGTTATGAATATTTTATCCGAATTTTTCTCGTCGTGCTGGTCCGCGGTTGCGGGCATCAGGTTCGAATACCTCGTTTTAATTCTGGTCGGCGGCTTTGCCGTCGTGTTTATCGCGGCTTTATTGGGCTGCATCTTCTCCGCTAAAATAAGGCGCGCAAGCAAAAGACCGTTCTTCTGTTTTTTAAACGCTTACACAGCGCTCGCGCTCGGCGTGTTCGCGACGGGTACGGAAGCTAATAAAGCGATTGCGCTTACGGCGCTTTTCTGGTTCGTCGGCTATCTTGCTTACGGATTTTTGTGCGTAATTTCCCGCCCGAAGAAGCAGACGGCGGCAAGTCCCGCCGCGGTCGTTTCCGCATTGCCCGTTCAGTCCCCGCGCAGGGAGTTCTTCCACACCGACGCGCCCGCCGCGAAAAACGGCGTAAGGCTCGAACACGCGCTGTCCATTACCGACAAGCTGCTTGCAAAAAACCTCGGCAAGGGCGACAGGCAGGAGCTTGAAAAAATGAAAACGGCGTTCACGGTGTTGCAGATAAAGGGCGTGCTGTCCGTGCAGGAAAGCGCGGAGCTTAACGAAAATTTCAACGCACTTTTAAAGCTTATGGCAAAGTATAACTTATAAGTTACGCTTCGCCGCATACCGCGGAAATAAACATATCCTTTGCGGCGCTCTCCGCGCCGCTTTTCTTTACTATTACCGCGTCGCCGTATTCGATACGCTGTATAGGGTATTTCTTTTCCCCTATCACGGCGTATTTTATTTTAAACCCCGCGCATATAAAGTCGGAAAGCGTACCTATGTATTTTCCCGCTTCGGTAAAGGCGGGAACGCCCAGCCGTATGGGCGCGCACTGCTTATAGGGGCATTTCCCGTTTTCGAAAATTATTTTATCGCCTACGGTTAAAACGTTTTCCGCGGCTATGCGGTATTCGCGCTCCTCGCCGTCGCAGCAAACGAGATATTTAATTTCTCCGCCGTTTTCACAAAGTCCCAACACGCAGCCCGTCTTTTTCCCGTCCGCGCTCAAAGTCTGCTTTCCGTAAAGTTCAGAAACGTTCATATTTTCAACTCCTTAATGGTTTACGCTTTATCCTATTTAAAGGAAACGCTTTAAAGTACTGTAAAAAATGCACTATTTTGTCGTTTGCGGTAAAAAACGCACGCGGCCACTTAAATTTACAAAAGTTTACATATGACTTGACAGGTGTAAACTTTAAGTGTATACTTTGTGTTAATAAATCATAGAAGTAAAAATATGGCAAAGCTTGAAAAGAAATACGACGTGATAATAGTCGGCGCGGGCGTGGCGGGGCTTAACTGCGCTCTCAATATTCCCGACGGTAAAAAGGTGCTGTTGATTTGCAAGGATACTCCCGAAAAATCGGACAGCTATCTCGCACAGGGCGGAATATGCCGTCTGCGCGGCGACGACGATTATCAAAGCTATTACGACGACACTATGCGTGCGGGGCATTACGAAAACGACCCCTCCGCGGTGGAGGCTATGATACGCGGCTCGCGCGGGGTTATCGACGACCTCGTAAACTGCGGCGTGGAGTTCGCGCGGAGAGAGGACGGCTCCTTCGCCTATACGAGAGAGGGCGGGCACTCTCAGCCCCGCATATGCTTTCACGAGGACTGCACGGGCAAGGAAATCACCACGCATTTAATGAGCGCCGTGCGCCTTCGCGGCAACGTCACGGTTGCGCCGCGCCGCACGATGCTCGATATAATCTGCTCTGACGGGGAGTGCCGCGGGCTCGTAATCAAGGACAACCGCAGCGGCAAGGTCAATACGGTGGCGGCGGACTACGTCGTTCTCGCCTGCGGCGGAATAGGCGGCGTTTTCGAAAATTCCACGAATTTCGGCATACTCACGGGCGACGGAGTGGCGATATGTTTAAATCGCGGCGTAGCCGTTGACCATATAGACTATATTCAGATACACCCCACGACCCTTTACAGCAAGAAGAAGGGCAGGAGATTTTTAATTTCCGAATCGGTGCGCGGCGAGGGCGCGGTCCTGCTCGATAAGCATTTCAACAGGTTCTGTAACGAACTCGAACCCCGCGACGTCGTAACCGCGGATATACACCGTCAGATGAAAAAGGACGGAACGGATTTCGTCTGGCTGGATATGCGCCCCGTCCCGCGCGAGGAGCTGTTATCCCATTTCCCCGCAATCGTCGCGAGGTGCAGGGAGGAGGGCTACGACGTTTTCACAGAATGTATTCCCGTCGTGCCCGCGCAACACTACTTTATGGGCGGCGTAAGGAGCGGCATTAACGGCGAAACGACCTTAAAGAGGCTGTACGCCGTGGGCGAAACCTGCTGTAACGGCGTACACGGCAAGAACAGGCTCGCTTCCAATTCGCTTTTGGAAAGCTTGCTTTTCGCCAAGCGCGCGGCGCTGGATATAGCAAATAACTACTCGCCCGCGGACGGAAACGCTTTTGCGGAAGCGGTTAAGGACCTCGATAAAGAGAAATACGCAAATTCCAAAAAACTGATGAAAGAATACAAAAAAATATTGCTGACCGCAATCGCGGCGGAATATTCCAAGGAGGAAGTAAGTGAATAACCCCGTAACCTTAAAGCTCAATGCCGACGAGCTGATAAAGTCGGCGCTCAGGGAAGATATAACGAGCGAGGACGCAAGCACCTGCGCCGTAATGCCCGACTATAAAGAGGGCGAAGCCGAGCTTATCTGCAAGCAGGACGGCGTAATATGCGGACTGTACGTTTTCGAAAGAACTTTCAAAATTTTAGACGAAAATACCAAGGTGGTATTTTTCGTGAGCGACGGCGACGAAGTGAAAAAGGGACAGCGCCTCGCGGTAGTTTCGGGCGATATCCGCGTGTTGCTTTCGGGCGAGAGGGTCGCGCTTAATTATCTTCAGAGAATGAGCGGCGTCGCAACGGCGGCGCGCAAGTGCGCAAATCTTCTCCGCGGCAGTAAAACCGTTCTTCTCGATACCAGAAAGACCACGCCCAATATGCGCGTTTTCGAAAAATACGCGGTAAGAGTGGGCGGCGGCAGTAACCACAGGTACAACCTTTCGGACGGAATACTGTTAAAGGATAACCATATCGGCGCGGCGGGAAGCGTAAAGAGGGCGGTAGAGCGCGCCCGCGCGTATGCGCCCTTCGTAAGAAAGATAGAGGTCGAGGTCGAAACTCTCGAAATGTGCAAAGAAGCGGTGGAAGCGGGCGCGGATATTATTATGCTCGACAATATGTCCGTCGAAGATATGAAAGCCGCGGTAAAGCTGATTGACGGCAGAGCGCAGACCGAGTGCAGCGGCAACGTCACCGCGGAAAACATTAAAAACATAATAGAAACGGGCGTGGACTTCGTTTCGTCCGGCGCGCTCACACATTCGGCGGCAATTCTCGATTTGTCGCTCAAAAACCTGCGCCCGAGGATAAACTCGAAATGAAAGCGGTCGAACGCAGGCGGGAAATATTGAGCCTCATCGGCAATACCCAAAGCCCCATACCCGCGGGCGTGCTCAGCGAGAAGTTCGCCGTATCGAGGCAGGTTATAGTTCAGGATATCGCGCTTCTGCGCGCCAACGGCTACGACGTAATTTCCACGAACAGGGGCTACGTCCTCGGCGGCGGCTCGCGTGCGGAGAGGGTGTTCAAGTGCAGGCACGGCTTCGACGAAATCTGCGCGGAGGGCAACCTTATTATTGGTTTGGGCGGCAAGGTAGAGGATATCTTCGTCAACCACAGGGTGTACGGCAGAATTTCCGCGCGGCTCGATTTGTCCAACGCGACCCACGTGGAGGAGCTGTACCGTTCGCTCGTTTCGGGCGCGTCGAAGCCCTTGATGAGCGTTACGGAC
>CAZRCE010000019.1:0-19805 GCA_964598465.1 uncultured Clostridia bacterium
GGCTTTAAAAAGCCGTCGCGCTCCATATCCTGACCTAAACGGACGCTCTCCTTAAGCTCGTCCATAACCATAAAATGACCGTCTTCAAAGAGGTTGACTATGACGAGCCTTGCGGAATTTGAACCGAGGTCGATTATGCCGATTTTCTCCATTTAATCACATCCTTTTCAAGTTTCATACACACGCTAAAACGCCGCCCGACGGACTGGGAATTCGCGTTTATACGCAAAAAATCGAACTTTATCCACTATGCGAAATTATAACACAGTAAAGTGGTTTTGTATATATGTTTTGAAAAAGTTTGTGCAATTTGCACAAAGAAATCACAAACTTTGTGCAAAAGATGACGAATTAACCTACATATCGCCTATTCTTTTACGAAAAATCGGACACACGAAATCGGGGGCGATTTCTTTTAAAGGCTCTAACACGAAAGCCCTTGCTCGGTAGTCGGGGTGAGGGACGATAAGCCCGTCGCGGCTTATTATTTCCGAGCCGAAAAATATTATATCGATATCGATGCTTCTGTCCGCCCAGCGAACGCCGCGCGCTCTGCCGCCCGCCGCCTCTATTGAATGAATTTCGCCGAGGAGCTCGTGAGCCGTTAAATAGACCTCCGCTTCCGCCGCGCAGTTTAAAAAAGAATTTTGAGCGACGCCGCCGTAGGGTTCGGTTTCGATATAGCGGGAAACTTTATTTATTTTTACCCCGCGCACCGCGATAAGACGCGAAAGCGCGGTATCCAGCGCCGCCTTTTTATCGCCCTCGCTCGAACCGAGCGAAAGATACACCGTGTTCCTCTCGGCGGTAAAAGTTACGGAAACGTCGGAAAACGCCATAGGTATCGGCGCTTTCGGTTTACGGACGGTTACCGTAACCGACTTGACTTTTTCAAACCCGTCCAAAACCGAAAAAGCGCAGTCGCGGGCGAGCGTTTCGATAAGATTTCTGCTTTCCCCTTCCACCACGCTTTTCACCGCCGAACAGACTTCGGCGTAATTTACCGTATTTATAAGATTATCGTCCGCGCAGTTATCCGTTTCCAGCGAAATATCCACGACGAACGGCTGCGGCGAAGTTTTTTCCTCCGCGAGCGCGCCGTGGCACGCGGTAAATTCAAGACCCTTAACGTTTATCGTCATATACTCTTTTAATCGCCTCCGCATTTTCTTTTATATCGTGCACGCGCACGAACAGCACGCCCTTTTGCGCGGCGAGCCGCGTACTCTCCAAAGTGGGCGCGAGCCTGTCTTCCGCCCTTCCGCCGAACATCGACTTTCTGCTCGCTCCCAAAAGCAGGGGGTAGCCGAGCGCGGACAACCTTTCGTAGCCGTTCAAAAGCTCTAAATTCTGCTCCCTGTTTTTGGCGAAGCCTATTCCGCCGTCTATGCAGATTTTGTCTTTTTCGATACCCGCGTTCAAAGCGAGGGTCGTTTGCTCTTTTAAAAATTTTTCTATCTGCGGAAAAATATCGCCCGCAAGCGGGGTTACGGAATTGTGCATAACGCAAACGGAAGCGCCGTATTTCGAAATGGTTTCCGCCATATCCTTATCGTGCGACAATCCCCAGATATCGTTTATCATATCCGCGCCCTGTTCCAAAGCCGCCCGCGCGCTTTTTGAGTAATAAGTATCGACGGATACGGGAACGCCGAACTCCCTTTTAATTTTATAAACGGAGGACGAGAATCTTTTTATCTCCTCCTCCGCAGAAATTTCGGTATAACCGGGACGCGTGGACTGCGCGCCGATATCGAGCACCGCCGCGCCCTCTTTAACCGCGCGCTCCGCCGCGAAAAGTGCGCTATCCTCCGTGGCTCTGCTTTCCGCAAAAAAGCTGTCTGGCGTAAGGTTGATTATCGCCATTACGAAGGTGTAATTTTCGAATATCCCGCCGCCTATCCTCATTTTAACAGCTCCGCCGCTTCACTGCGCATATCGTCGGGAAACTCGCCGAGAACGCACAGCGTCGCCGTCGTCGTTCCGTTTTTCCTGACCCCGCGGCAAGTCATACAGGTATGCTCGGCTGTACATCTGACCATAACGCCTTTCGGCGCGAGATACTCCATTATCGCTTCGGCAATCTGCCTCGTCATTCTTTCCTGCAACTGAAGTCTGCGGGCGTAGATTTCCACGCACCGCGCGAGCTTGGAAAGCCCCACCACCTTGCCGTTAGGGATATACGCGATATCCACCGTGCCGAAAAAGGGCATTAAGTGATGCTCGCAAGTGGAAGCGAATGCTATATTTTTTTCGACGACGATACCGCCGCCTTCCGCCGTGAAGGTTTTGGAAAGAGGCTCTTTTGCAGTCAAGCCCTCGCCCGATACGAATTCCGCGAACGCGTCCGCAACCCTGCGCGGAGTGTCGGCAAGTCCTTCCCTTTCCACGTCCTCGCCGATAGCTTCCAAAAGCTCCTTAACGGCTTTCATCGCCTTTTCTCTATCCATTCTTTCGCCTCCTTTAAAAGTGTGAACGAACCGCATACGACCACGACGCTTCCCTTCGCGCTTTCCAACGCTTCGGAAACCGACCCCGCCGTGCGGACTTTATCGAAATATTTTTCTCCACGTTCTTTAATCTTTGCAAGCGGAAGTGCGCGCCTCGACGGGCACTCCACCGCTACAAAATCTTCCGCAAGCCCCGTAAGCGCTTCCAGATTTCCGTCTATATCCTTATCGGCAAGACAGCCGAAAATAACGGTTACTCCCTGCCCGAAATATCTTTGAAGATACTCGTTGAGCGGAAGAAAAGCGGCGGGATTGTGCGCGCCGTCCAGAATAAATTCGCGGTTGCCGGCGTTTATTTTTTCCAGCCTGCCGTAAAGCTTCGTGTTTTTAAGTCCCTCGCAAATCGCGCCGTCGTTTATACCGAGTATTTTCGCGACCCTTACCGCCGTTTCCGCGTTGTAGGGCTGGATATATCCCCGCGCGAACGGCTCGTCCGCGGGCAAACTGTTAATTACCCGCTCGTCGGGCACGGCAATGCCGACGCTTTCAAAATAAGCTCTCACCTCGGCGCACTGACAGGCGTTGACGACTACGGGGCAGTCCTTTATTATGCCCGCTTTGTTCGCGCAGATTTCCGCGACCGTATCGCCGAGATAGGCGGTATGTTCGCACGAAACCGAAGTTATAACGGCGACTAATTTTTTATTTATTGCGTTCGTCGCGTCGTCCCTGCCGCCCATTCCGCATTCGATTACGGCGTACTTACAGCCCGCCGCCGCGAACAACGCCATTGCCGCCGCCGTTTCGTATTCGAACGCCGTCGGTTCGTCATTCAGTTTTTTACCCGCTTCGAAAGCTTGAGCGAGGTATTTATCGATAACCGCCCTTTCGCACGGCTTTCCGTTTAAGGCGAATTTTTCCTCGTAGGAAAATACCGCGGGCGAAGTGAAAGTGCCTACGCTCTCCCCCGCCGCGACGAGGATGGAAGTTATATACGCGCAGGTCGAGCCTTTGCCGTTCGTACCCGCGACCTGGATTATGCCGAGCTTATCGTCCGGACTTCCCAAAGCGTCCAGAAGCGCGCGCGTGCGGGTAAGACCGAGATTTATTCCCTTTTCCTCCAACGCCTCTATGCGGGCAACTCCGTCTTTCATAAAAAATAAAAGCCCTCCGTAAAATGAGAGCGTCCTTAAAAAATTCCGTTTGTAGGGACGCGCGCAGCTACCGCAGGATAAAACCTTTCGTGCGGGGGCTGTCCAACCCGCGCCACTTTACGCAACTGCGTTGTAATAATTATAGCATTGCGCGAACGCCTTTGCAAGCGTTTGCCGTCATAATATATTTCGTATTGCAAATACTTTTTATATGGCTCTTATCTTTATCAGAACGGCAATTATATTCGTCACGCTTCTCTTGGTAATGCGGCTTATGGGAAAAAGTCAGATAGGCGAAATGCAGCCCTTCGAATTCGTAATAACCCTGCTCATCGCCGAGCTTGCGTGTATTCCCATGGCGGACAGCTCGATTCCCCTTCTCTACGGCATTGTCGCAATCGTATCGATATTCGTACTGCACCAGATAGTGTGGCTCTTGGATATGTGGTTCAAACCTATGAAAACGGTTATCTGCGGCAAACCGTCGCTCGTAATTACCAAGGAAGGCATCGATTCATTCCAACTCAGAAAAAACAACCTCGACGTGAGCGACCTTATCGAGAGTATGCGCTGTGCGGGTTACTTTAACCTCGACGACGTTTATTACGGACTGTACGAGTCCAACGGAACTTTTTCCGCGCTCGAAAAGGAAGAAAAAACGGAAAGTCTGCCCGTGCTCCTTATCGATAACGGCAAGGCGGACAAAACCAACCTCGGCATAGCGGGAATAACCAAGGACGAGCTTGAAACTTTCGTCAAAGCTCAGAAAGCCGCTGTCCGCAACGTGCTCGTTATGACGGTTGACGGGAACGGTCGGGTTTATTTTCAGATAAAGGGCAAGCCGTATAAAATTCTGAATATGAAGGTTGCAAATCAATGGTAAAAGCAATAATATATACGGTATGCGCGCTTGCGCTGAGCATAGGTCTGTTTCTGTTCACCGATTACTACGTTTCAAATCAGTTCGAAGAATTCGGAAGCGCGGTGGAAACGCTGTACGACAAAGTCGAGGATAAAACGGCGAACCGCGAGGACGCATACGCCGTGCGCGAAATGTGGGCGGACAAAAAACATAAGCTGCACGTCTTTATTCCGCACAACGATATTTCGTACGTGGATTACTGGCTTAACGAAGCGTGTTCGCTTATATACACGGAAAATTACGAGCTTGCGCTCGGCAAATGCGAAGTTCTCAGGGAAATAGCGAAAGCTTTGCCCGACTCCTACACCGTACACCTCGAAAATATTTTATAAATAAAAGCCGCCGCGCAAAACTTTGCGCGGCGGCGTTATATTTTTTATTCGTATTCGTCGTAGTTCCTTCTGCCGTCGTTATAAAATCCGCCTTTGGGCGGCGGGCATTGCGGAGGCGGACAGGGCGGACACTGCTGCGGCGGGCGCGGAGGCGGGCATTTTTCGGGAGGTTTTTTCTCGTTTATATTGATAAGAACGACGTCCTCCCCTATTTTTACTACGTTGCCTATCGGGATAAAAATTTCCTGCCTCGTAAATTTAAAGCCTTTACAGCCCGTAACGAAAAATCCCTTTATCCTGTTTTCGGGAAAAAGAAACTCTACGTCGAAAACCTTGCCGAGGTTTTTGCCGTCGGAAACGGATATGACGTCCTTTTTCTTCAGATTATTGAAAGTCTGTTCCATATAAAAAAGTATATGCGGCAGTCACCTTAAAGTTGACTGCCGCATACTTTAATTTTCATTTAATAATTACTGGAACATAGGCTTCATGGGGTTGTTGAGGAACAGCCAGTCAAGCTTCAAACCGCTGCCGGAAAGCGCTTCCATAAAGTTATCAGCCGTGCCGCCGCCTATCCAGGCAACTATCTGGAATACGATTAACAAAAGCGCGAACACGAGCGCCGTCATAAACACGAGACCCAACGCCTTGTTAAGAACCTTGATTACGGGGTTCTTGATTTCGGCGATATTCTTTATTACGAGAACGACGATTACGCGCGCAACCTGCACGATTACGAACATCGCAAGGCATAAAACTATATGCTCTATCTTTATCCTTATAAGAATATCGCAGAAAGTGTTGTCCGCCTCCGCAAGCACGCTCACGAGCTTGTCCATAAGCGCCTGCACGAATTCCCAGCCGATAACGATACCGTAAAGGAAATAGCACACGACGATGGAAATTATAACGCCGAAAATGCCGCCCGTGAAAAATTTAAGCGTGCCGCCGAAGCCGACGAACAAGCCTATCGCGGCGAACAGAACGGCCGCACCCAAAACTATCCAATCAGCAAGAATCATTTCTTACCCCTCTGCGCCGCCGCAATGCAAGGCAAACGGCGACGGATTAATATTTCTTAAAAATATTTATACCTACTCGGTATATATAGCCACTGAAACGGAAATTTATTCCGAAAAAGCTAATTGAGTTTTTCGTGGTCGGTTGTATCCTTGTGCGGAATTTCCTTCCAGCCCACTTTCACGAAAAGACTTACGAACTCGAACGGGGCGGAAAGAAGCAGGAAAATCGGCCAGATGAGAAGCGAGTCGATTTTAAGCCACCACTTTACGTTTTTAATGCGCTTATGCTCTAAAATAAGAAGGAACAGACCCGAAAGGAATATCGCGGCGTAATAGCCCGCCGCCGCCCAAAGCGTGTCGTAACCCCAGTCCAGCCAGACGGTCGCGGGGTCTGCGCCGAACAGAGGCGCAAACGCCAGAGCCAAAGGTTTAAGCAGGAAGAATATCGTGCTTATAACCATAACGGGCATAATGTTTACCGTCATATCGTACGCAGAGCCTTTGTATCTGCACCCGCCCTTGGAGTGGGGAGTAAACAAGGCTTTAATCATATCCTTAAACCGCGTCAAACATACGAGCAAATGCCCTTTCTGCCAGCGCAGTCTTTGGCGGAACATTATTTTCAAATCGGTCGGCTGTTCGTCGTAGAACACCGCCTCGTCGCAATAATAAATTTTGTTGTCTTTGATAATCTGGTCTGCGGAAAACTCCCAGTCCTCGGTAAGCGTGACGTATTTCCAGCCGTCCTTTACCGTTTCCGACGGAATGACGTAGCCCGTACCCTGAACTCTCGTGGAGCAACCAGTAACCGTTCTGCCGCGCGCTTCGAATCTGCAACCCTGCATAAAGTACAGTCCGTAAAGGCAGGTCATCATATTAGTGCCGAAGTTTTTGGAGTTTCTGAACGAGGTTATGATATTCTTCTTGCCGCTCGCAACGAACGCGTCGTTCATCTTGTCGAAATAGTTTTCGTCGAGGACGTTGTCGGCGTTGAACAGAAAGAACCCGTCGTAGTTTTCCACGCCCCAGTCTTCCCTTATTCTGTCGAAAAGGTATCGGAAGGCGTAGCCCATCGTGCGTTCTTCGGGATTGTTATACTCGTACACCGTCGCGCCTAAACCTCGCGCGATTTCCGCAGTCTTGTCCGTGCAGTTATGCGCGATTACGAAAACCTGTAACTTGTCCTGCGGGTATTTGTTTTTATATACGCTTTCGATGAGACCGCCTACGACCTTTTCTTCGTTCCTCGCGGGAATGATTATTCCGTACTTGGCTTTTTCTTCGGTTTTGGGGAATTTCTTTTTCGCAAATATGCCTACGATGGCGAACACCGCGAAATGTGCGACAAGCAACGAGCATATTCCGCCCAAAATCGCAAACACGATATTTACCACCTGCACGTAAACCATAATTCCCTCTCCACCGTATGACTTTATAAATTCTACCACTTTCCGCGCGTTTAGTCAAGCTATATATTTAAAAACTATTACGCGCGCACGAAAAAATAAGCGGCGGCGACCAAAAGGTCGCCGCCGCGGCATATTAACCGTTAAGTTTATCGGAATCCGTTGTGTCGGTATGCGGAATGGGTTTCCAGCCGACGTTGCGCGAAAACAGCGCGATAAAAGAAATGACGTAAGTTAAGAACAAGAATACGGGATAAGTAAAAACCGTAAGGACTTTAAGCCCCGCGCTCACGTTTTTTATCCGCTTGTTCTCGACGATTAAAGTTATAACCGCGCTTAGAAGTCCGCCCGCGTAGAACGAACCGAGCGACCATAGAAGCGACCACGCCCAATCGGTCATAACCGCAACTATATCGCCGCCGAAAAACGGACAGAGCGCCGTAAGTACCGCCTGAACGAGAAAAAGCACGGAAGTGATTATGGAAAGCGGCATAACGTTTACCGCAAAATCGTAAACCGAGCCTTTGTTCTTTGCGCCGCCTTTATCGGGGGAAGTGAAAAGCCCCTTTAAAAGCTTTGCAAACCTCGTTCTAAACACCATAAGGTGACCTTTACTCCACCTCAGCCTCTGACGGAACATTATTTTGAATCCCGTAGGCTGTTCGTCGTAGAACACCGCCTCGTCGCAATACGCAATCCTCTCGCCGAGCAGTATCCTGTCCGCCGAAAGCTCCCAGTCCTCGGTTAAGGTCACGTAGTTCCAGCCGTCCTTCATCGCTTCGGCGCTTATGACGTAGCCCGTGCCCTGCACCCTCGTAGAGCAGCCCGTAACCGTTCTGCCGCGCGATTCGAACCGGCAACCCTGCATAAAGTACACGCCGTACATAGCGGACATTGCGTTCGTGCCGAAGTTTTTGGAATTACGGAAGGAGGTTACGACGCCCGAACAGCCGTTCGCAACGAACGCGTCGTTAAGTTTCTTTACGTAGTTTTTCGCAAGTATATTGTCCGCGTCCAGACCGATAAAGCCGTCGAAGGACGCTATGCCGTAATCCTCGTCTATCTTTCGGAAAAGATATTTTAAAGCGTAGCCCTTCGTCCTTTCGTCGGGATTGTCGTATTCGTACACCACCGCGCCCGCCGCGCGAGCAGCCGCCGCGGTAGAGTCCGTACAGTTATGCGCTATTACGAAAACCGTAATTTTGTCCTGCGGATAGTCGTTCTTTCTTATGCTGTCGATTAAGTTGGCGATAACCTTTTCCTCGTTACGCGCCGAAACGAACACCCCGTATCTCTTATAGTCCTGCGTTTCGGGAAAGGTCTTTCTCGTAAAAAAGCCTATTACCGCGAACACAACGAAATGTATGGCAATGACGGAAAAAAGCAAATTAAGTATCTTGAATATCAGATTGACGATATCTAAATAACTCATTTAATTTTCCTTGAGATTATTTTTCGTACCCGTTCGGGTTGTTTTTCTGCCAGTTCCACTGCGAAGCGCACATATCTTCGAGGTCGTACTTCGCTTTCCAGCCGAGCTCGCGCTCAGCCTTGTCCGCGCACGCGTAGCACGCCGCCACGTCGCCGCTTCTCCTTTCGGTAATTTCGTAAGGGAGCTTTTTGCCGCACGCCTTTTCGAACGCGTGTATCATATCGAGTACGCTGTAACCGACGCCCGTACCGAGATTGTAGATATGCACGCCGCTTTCCTTACATCCCGTGAGCGCGGAAACGTGCCCCGCCGCGAGGTCGCAGACGTGAATGTAATCCCTTACTCCCGTACCGTCGGGCGTGGGATAATCGTTGCCGAAAACGTTGATTTTTTCGAGCTTGCCCGTCGCAACCTGCGCCACGTAGGGCATCAGGTTGTTGGGTATGCCCTTGGGGTCCTCGCCTATCCTTCCGCTCGGGTGCGCGCCGACGGGATTGAAGTACCTTAAAATAATCATATTCCAGGACTTGTCCGACGCGTAAATATCTTTGAGTATATTCTCGGTCATAAGCTTGGTCGCGCCGTAAGGGTTGGTCGTGGAAAGGGAACAGCCCTCGTCCAGGGGAAGCTTTTCGGGCACGCCGTAAACGGTAGCCGACGACGAGAAGACTATCTTTTTGACGTTATGCTTTCTCATCGCTTCCAGAAGCTTAAAGGTTGCGACGAGGTTGTTGTCGTAATATTCGAGAGGCTTTCTAACGCTTTCGCCGACTGCTTTAAGCCCCGCGAAATGAATAACGCAGGTAATATCGTTTTCGGTAAAAATTTTATCGAGAGCCTCGGCGTCGCGAACGTCGCAGTTATAGAACGGGAAGGTTTTGCCCGTAATCTCCTTTACTCTTTCAAGGCTTTCCTCGCAGGAGTTGCAGAGGTTGTCCGCAACGACCACCCCGAAGCCCGCGTTTAAAAGCTCGACTACGGTGTGGCTTCCTATGAAACCCGCGCCGCCCGTTACAAGTACGTTCTCTTTCATAAATTCACCTCGTTTTATTTAAAGTTATTGACTTTTTCTTTCGTTGATTATTCCGCCCGCTTTGAGTATTGCGTTTTCGGGCACAGTTCCACGCACGACGGAAAGCGGGTAAACGGCGGCGCGCCTTCCCAGCACCGCCGCGGGACAAAGCACGCTGTTGCAGCCTACTTCCGCAAAGTCGCCGACCGCCGCGCCGACCTTTTTCAGCCCCGTATTTATGCGTTCGTCCCCGCATATTGCCGAGGGAAACGATTTATCCGCCTTTACGTTGGCGGTAATCACGCCCGCGCCGAAGTGCGCCTTAAAGCCTAAAATACTGTCGCCGACGTAATTGAAATGCGGCGCTTGCGCGCCGTCGAAAAGTACGGAATTTTTTATTTCGGTGGAATTGCCCACTACGCACCCGCGCCCGATAACTGCCGAGCCGCGGATAAAAGCGCCGTGTCTTATCTCCGCGCCCGCGCCTATTACACAGGGGGCGCCGAGATACGCCGTAGGCGAAACGCAAGCCGTTTCGTGAACCCAGACGCCCTCGCTCACGCGGACATATTCCCCGCCGAGCGAATTGCCCAGACGGATTATTTCCTCTTTAAGCCCCGCAAGGGCTTCCCAAAAATAAGTGGATTTTCTCAGATAATCCGCAAGAGCGCATTTCGTCAAATCGAATAACTGCGGTATGCTATACATCGTACTACCCCGAAAAAGATTAACGATGTATTATACGCCGGACGCGTTCGGACGCGTGCGGATTTTAGGTGTAGCTTTTTATGGATTTCGAAATGTTGTGCATATGGTCGCCGATACGCTCCATATTTACGGCGAGCTGCAGATATACCGCGCCCGCTTCGGGGGTGCATCTTCCCTCGTTCGTGCGGCGGATATGGGACTCCTTCATTACATTGCAAAGCTCGTCGGTAGCCTTCTCCTCCGCCTCTATTATTTCGTCGTAGCTCCTCGAATGGTTGGCGAACGCCGCTTCGACGTTTTTATAAAGCTCGGTTAAATGCAAATCCATTTCGCGGATTTCGGACACGGCGTGGTCGGAGAATTTAACTTGCGCGTTCTGCATAACCTCCGCGTATTCCACGATATTTTCCGCGTAGTCGCCTATTCTTTCTATATCGCTCGCAACGCGGTAAAAGGACGAAACCTTCTTTTCGTCCGTTTCGGAAATTTCCTGAAAGGACAGCTTCACGAGGAAGCGGTTGACGTATTTGTTGAGAGCGTTTATCTGTTGTTCGGTATTCTCGAATTCGTCCTTGCCAGAAGCGTCGTAAGATAAGAGCATATCGAGGGAACGCTTGTAATTCATAAACGCGAGCTGACCCATTTTTACGAGTTCCTTGCGCGCCTGACCGACCGCTATCGCGGGAGTCTTTAACAGACGGATATCGAGGATTTCCGCGCTGTCCTCCGTCTTTTCGGCGGACTTTTCGGGAATGAGCACGCAAGCCAGTTTAACAAGCCATTTTATGAAAGGCAGCAAAAGAAGCGTCGTGCCGAGGTTGAAGAACATATGGAAAATAGCAATCTGCCATTCCGTATTCGAAATGAAGCTGTTTAAAAACTGCGCTATGTAATCGCCCGCAAAAGCTACGGGGAAAATAAACAAAATACAGCCCGCGACGTTGAAAAGAAGATGCACAGCCGCCGCGCGTTTCGCGTTGACGCTCGCGCCCATAGAGGAAAGCAGCGAAGTAAAGCAGGTTCCGACATTCGCGCCGAGAATTATGCACATCGCCGCCTGCAAGGTGATAAGGTTCTGACTTGCGAGCGAAATGACTATCGCGGTAAGCGCCGCCGAAGACTGCATAAGCGCCGTCAGAAGCGCGCCCAAAAGGAATAATACGATAATCTCCCACGAAAGGGGCGGCTCGAAAATCTGGAACAATCCCCTCACCGCTTCGTTTATATTCGGGTTGGCGAGCATAGCGGAAACCGTGCCCGACATTACGTTCAGACCTATGAAAATAAGACCGATACCCTCTAAAATGTTGCCTATTCTCTTTACAGTGTCGGTTTTGCCGACGAGCGTGCATACGAAGCCCGAGAATGCGACGAGCGAGAAAACCGCCGTTACGGAGAACACACCGTCCGCGGAGGATAAAGCCATTATAAACGCGGAAATGGTAGTACCGATATTCGCGCCCATTATGACGGACGCCGCCTGCGTAAGCGTCATAAGCCCGACGTTTACGAAGCCGACTATCATGACCGTCGTTGCGGCGGAGCTGTTGACGAGTGCGGTTACGACCGCGCCAGTGCCGACGCCCGTAAAACGGTTTTTAGCCGCCTTAGACATCAGCTTGCGGATATTTTTGCCCGCCGCCTTTTCCAGATTGCTGCCCATCATCTCCATGCCTATCATAAAGACGACGATACCTCCGAGTATCAGAAAAAGGCTATTTACGATAAGCATTACGTCTTCTGCCGACATATAAAACTCCTTAGCGTTCGGATATCACGTTTCGCTATTATATATTGTACCAGTAACGGTTGCCGTTGTCAAACGAATGACGAAATCCCCGCGTATTTTGTAGTCCGCTTAAAAATATTTGTATATTTTTATTTTTTATGATAAAATAGCTGAGAGGTTAATTATGTTTAATATCGTACTGGTTGAACCGGAAATACCGCAGAACACGGGAAATATCGTGCGTACCTGCGCCGCGACGGGGTGCGTTCTGCACCTCGTCCGTCCGCTCGGTTTCGAAGTGAGCGACAAGTATTTAAAGCGCGCGGGGCTCGATTACTGGGACGCGGCGAAAATAGAATACTGGAACTCCTTTGACGAACTCGCTGCGGCATATCCGCGGGGCAATTACTACTTTTTTACCACCAAAGGCAGAAAAATTTACTCCGACGCCGCCTTTAAGGAGGGCGACTTCCTCGTATTCGGCAAGGAAACGAAGGGGCTTCCCGAGGAGCTTTTAAAAGCCCACCCCGAGCAGTGTATGCGTATTCCCATGATAAAAGATACGCGCAGCTTAAATCTTTCGAACTCGGTCGCGCTCGCCGTTTACGAGGGGCTGAGGCAAAACGGCTTTAAAGGATTTAATACCGCGGGCGAGTTACATACTTTAAAGTGGGACGATTAACTTTACAAAAATTTTAATTTGTAATATAATTGATTTATGAAATTTCAAAAGCTCGTCGTTGCAAGCGGCAACGCGCACAAAATAGAAGAAATAAAAAGCATATTTTCGGGCGTGGAAATTATCGCTATGAACGAAGCGGGATTTACGGACGAGATTGAGGAAAACGGCGCAACCTTTAAAGAGAACGCATTAATAAAGGCGCAAGCTGTATGCTCGGCGCTCGGCGTGCCCGCGCTCGCCGACGACTCCGGTTTATGCGTGGAAGCTTTGGGCGGCGCGCCCGGAATATATTCCGCGCGGTATTCGGGCAAAGGTCCGTCAGAAAACCGCAAGCTGCTTTTAAAGGAGCTTGACGGCAAAAGCGACAGACGGGCGGCGTTTAAATGCTGCGTGTGCATAGTTACGCCCGACGGAGAAAGCTACTTCGGCGAGGGCGAAACGCGCGGCGAAATTATGAAAGAAGAACGAGGATGCGGCGGCTTCGGCTACGACCCCCTATTCTACTCCTACGACCTTAACAAGGGCTTTGCGGAAGCTACGCCCGAGGAAAAAAATTCCGTTTCCCACCGCGGACGCGCATTGAGCGATTTAAGGAGCAAGCTGTGAAGACGGCTATCGTTATTTCCGATACGCACGGCAACCGCGCCGCCGTCGAAAGGCTGTACCCGCTGTTCGACGAGTGCGACTGTATATTCCATTTGGGCGACACCTCGTCCGACGGCAACCGCATACTTTCGCTGTATCCCGATAAAACTTATCTTCTGAACGGGAACTGCGACGCGGCGAGGCTGGGCGAAAACGAGCTTTGCATAGAGATTGAGGGCGTTAAAATTTTCGCTTGCCACGGCGATAAGTACGGCGTTAAAAGCGGAAACGCAAGACTTGCGGCAAAGGCGAATGAGCTTGGCTGCCAAATCGCGCTGTACGGGCACACGCACCGCGCCGCGGAAGAAACGCTTGACGGCGTTACGC
Organism: uncultured Clostridia bacterium; assembly: GCA_964598465.1. Classification (GTDB taxonomy): domain Bacteria; phylum Bacillota; class Clostridia; order Christensenellales; family Borkfalkiaceae; genus Coproplasma. The sequence continues at coordinate 13,822 of CAZRCE010000019.1, forward strand.
TGTTTAACCCCGGCACTCTGTCACGCTACTCGCGCCAAAGCTATCTGTACCTCGTTTTAAACGACGGCAAATTCACGGGAAAAACCGTATTCATAGAAGGATAATATGAAATTCAAACACACTTTCAACGTATTCGTAAATAACTTTTCGGCAATTTATAAATTGCTTTTGTACAGAGTAATCGTAACGCTCATATCGGCGGGGCTGTACGCAGCCGTTTTGATACCGTTTATTTCGCTCGTAACGGACACCGCGGAATACGGCGCGTTCAGCGAAGTACTCAAGAGAGTAGGCGAAGCACTGTACGCGCTCGACCTCGATAAGATAAGCGCGCCTTTAAGGGAACTGCGCCCCGCGTTCGAAAACTTCCTTGCTATGCTCTCCACCCGCGCGGGCGAAATTGCGGGCGAAATTACGGGACTTGCCGTAGTTTACCTCGTTCATCGCTGGCTGTCGGGTTTAGGCAGCTACGCAGCGGGCGCAATCGTAAACGATAAAATGTCGTTGCAGGCGGATTCCTCCTTCACCCACGCGGTTATAAAGAATTTGGGAAAGGCGTGCCTTTATAACGTCATATACATTCCCATCACCGTAGCTTACGACGTTCTCAGTATTTTCATCGTGTACGAACTGCTGTTCTCTGCGCTCAACTTCCTTCCCTTACTCGCAAAAATCGTACTGTTCTCGGCGGTAATCGTTTTGCTCGTTACGCTTAAAATGACTTTTACGAGCGACTGGCTTCCCGCCCTCGTTTACGGCAAAAACAACAGGCAGTCGATAGCGAGCTCGTTCAGACGGAGCGGAACGAACCTTTTATCGGTATTCTCGAATTATCTCGTTATAATTCTATGCATTATGGCTGTAAACGTCGGAATGGCGTTGTTCACTTTCGGCGCGGCGGTATTCATTACCATACCCGCGAGCTACATGCTTATTATCTGCTTCCAGTTCGTAAATTACTGCGACCATAACAAGATTAAATATTTCATTGACAGAAACACGGTAATAAGACCCGAAACCGAACACGTTCCCACGCGCGAAGAATTCTTCCGCGGCGAACAGAATTAACTTATCCAAAGCAGCGCCGCCGCGGAAAATTTCCGCGGCGGCGCATTTTATTTGAATTTACGGCTTAATTTAAGGAAAAATTTTCTTATTCCCCCTTTACAAGGCGGGCTTTTTTTTATATAATAGTATAAGGTTACGGTACGTAAATTACCGGTTAAGGAGGAAAATATGGATTTCAAAACGGCGTATGAAAGCTGGCTTAACGACGAAAGGATTAACGAGGAAGGCAAGAAAGAACTCGTAGCGATAAGCGGCAACAAAGAGGAAATCGAATACAGCTTCGGTGCGGAGCTTGAATTCGGCACTGCGGGAATGCGCGGTGTAATAGGCTACGGCACGAATAAAATGAACGTATATACGGTAAAGCGCGCGACGCGCGGGCTTGCCGAATTTATTAAAAATCAGGGCGCGGAAGCTATGCGCGCGGGCGTTGCGATATCGTTCGATACCCGCCTTAAAAGCGACGAATTCGCTTACGCGGCGGCGGAAATACTCGCTGCGAACGATATTAACGTAAAGCTGTTCGCGGACGTGCATCCCGTGCCTATGCTCTCGTATGCGGTGAGAAAGCTCGGCGCGGCGGCGGGCATTATGATTACCGCTTCGCACAATCCCAAGCAATACAACGGCTATAAGGTTTACGGACCGGACGGCGCGCAGATGAGCCCCGAGGACACCGCTATCGTCGTTGAAAACATTGAAAAAATTACCGACTATCTCGCTTCCCCCACTCCCACCGAGGAGCAGAAGAAAGCGCATATAGTTATTATCCCCACCAACGGCAAGCTCGACAAGAGCTATTATAAGGAATTAAAGAAGCTTACCCTTTCCAAGAAAGCCGTTAAAGCCTGCGGAAAGAAGCTTAAACTCGTTTATACCCCCGTACACGGCTCGGGCTACATACCCGTTACTACCATTCTCAAAAAGATAGGTATTAACGCAACCGTCGTCGAGGAACAGACGAAAAAGGACACGAGCTTTTCTACCGTTCAGGTACCCAACCCCGAATTTAAGGAAACGCTTTCGATGGGCATTGCGCTCGCCGAAAAAATCGGCGCGACCGTCGTATTCGGCACGGACCCCGACAGCGACCGTCTCGGCGTTGCGGTTAAGGGCGCGGACGGCGAATTCGAAGCGCTTTCGGGCAATCAGGTAGGCATACTCCTGCTCGATTACATTCTGACAAGACTTAAAGAGGATAACGCGCTTCCCGCAAACGCGGCGGTCGTTAAATCGTTCGTTTCGACGGGTATGGCTAAGGCAATCTGCCAGAACTTCGGCGTTGAGCTCTTCGAAACGCCCGTCGGCTTCAAATTCATAGGCGAAAAGATAAAGCTTTGGGAAGCCGATAATTCGCACACCTTCGTATTCGGCTTCGAGGAGAGCTGCGGTTATCTGCGCGGCACGCACGCGAGGGACAAGGACGCCGTAGTCGCTTCCATGCTCTGCGCGGAAATGGTTTGCTATTACGACTACAAGGGTATGACCGTTTCCGAAAGGCTTAACGAAATTTACAAAAAGTACGGCTACGTGCTCGACTGCAACGTTTCCATTCAGTACAAAGGGCTTAACGCAATGAAGGAAATGAACGCCGTCGTAAACGCGTTAAAGACCAACCCCGTCGATAAATTCGATATTTACGAGGTTTCCTGCATACGCGACTATTCCAAGGACGAAAAGGTTGACCTTGCAACGCGCGAAAAGAGCGCGATAGGCTCTCCCCTTTGCAACTGCGTATATTACGAGCTTAAAAACGGAAGCTTTATTTGCGTACGTCCCAGCGGCACCGAACCCAAGCTCAAAATTTATTACTCCGTAAAAGCCAACAACAAGGAGGACGCGGAAGCGGCGCTTGCCAAGATGCAGTCCGCGGTTGACGCGCTTTTAAAGAGCATAGCTTCTTAACAGAATAAAAAAAAGCCCCGCGCTTGACATCAAGCGCGGGGCTTTTTTATATTAATTTAATCGAGTTTTGCTCCGCACTGTCCGCAGAACTTATCATCGCCGTCCTGTTCCGCGCCGCACGCGGGACATACTTTTTTAAGCAATGCGCCGCACTTATCGCAGAATTTGTTCTCGGCTTGGTTTTCTACTCCGCACACGGGACATACCGGGCGTTTCGTTTTTGCGGGTTCGCCGTACAAGCCTTCCCTTACCGCACCGGCAACGGATTTAATCGCGGGCGTAAGCTCTTCGCCCGCTTCGTTTATTACGGGCACGGCTTCATTCTTCGTATAACGCATAATATCGCCGTGGGAACTGAACATCAACAGTCCGACCCCTATGCCTATCATAGGCAAACCGATGAAGCACAAAAAGAACAGTTTGGGCATTCCGCCGCCGTTACCGATAGTAATGAAGAATTCGCCGAAACCCAAAATCGCGCAGACCGCGCCTATTACGAGAAGCGTCATTCCTATAGTTTTAAGCTTCTTTTTAAGTTTTAGGTGTTTTTCCTTTTCTTCGTCGTTCATTTTCAATCACCTTAATCCGTCCAACCAGTACGGTTGGCTTTGAACCATTCGGTATCCTTCAACTTCGTGGTATTGTTACTGCACCAAAGCTTGACCTTGTTGCTCGCCCCGCCGCAGTAGAAAACTATCGTACCGTTCATCTGTTCGTAACCGCTCTTGTCGTCTTTTTCCTTTATAGTTACGTAAACAGAATCGGTTATCTGGCTTATTCTGTCTATAAACGCCTGCGTGGGGAAAACGTTTTCTTCTTTCGCGTTGTACTGATTATATCCGGCACAGCAGCAAACAGCAACGTGTTTGGGCTTTATTACGCTTAAAAGCTCGTTCGTGGTAGAAGTTTTACTGCCGTGATGTCCTGCTTTATATAAATCCACTTCGGGAAGAGTATTATACTGAACGAGATATCTCTCGCCTTTCTCTTCGAGGTCGCCCGTGAACAGGTAATTATGCTCGCCGCCGTCGTATTCCTGCTTTAAAAGCATACAAACGGAATAATCGTTTTCGTCGGCGGCGTCGTTCTCGTAATAATAATTGTACAGAATATTCATCGACACTTTGTGCTCTTCGTCGAGGTAATAAGTTTTACTTGCTCCATTTTCCTCTTTCCAGCAATCGAGCGCGGTTATCAGCTTCGTGTCGTAAGTATTTTTTGCATACTGCTTCGCGGCGAGATACTTCGAATAAAGGTCTTCCGTGCCCTTTTTATTAGTTCTGGGGAAATCAATAAAAGTTCCGACTCTATAAGTATATAACACTCCGTCGTAACTGTCGCCCTTCTTGTTTCCGACAAAACCGGATATATGGTCGCTGTCCGAATGGGTTGAGATAACGTATTCCAGAACGTTGTCCGTGCAGTATTTTTCGAGATACTTATTTATCGTTTTCGCGTTTGCCTGATTGGGACCGGCGTCGATTAAGATTTCGGTGTTACCGTACTTAATGAGCGTGCAGTCGCCGCTCGCCTTGACTTCGGGGGCAATAAAGTGAATAGACAAAGTGTTTTCCGCCGTAATCTCGCTTTCCTCGCCTATGAACGACGATTTGTCGAAACCGCATACCGAGCAGATTTCTCCGTCGCCGAAATCGTGGTTGCCCGTGGCGGGAAGCTCCCGCTCCTCCTTATCACCGCATACCGAGCACTCGCGCTCCTCCACGCCGCCCGCCGCGCAGGTTGCGGGGGTTTTAACTTCGTAATTGCCCCATTCGTGGTTGCCCGTCGCATCGATTGTCTGAGTAATATGCTCGTCGCAGACGGAACAGATAAATTCCGCGCTGCCTTCCGCACCGCAAGTCGGGGGAACGATATTTTCCGTAGGAACGAGCGAGTGACCCTTTGCGGGAACGACCTCGGGTTCTTTAATGCCGCAGAGCTTACACTCTTTATACTGCAATCCGTCGTCGTCGCAGGTCGCTTCCGTCTGCACGACGGGGTCGCCCCACTCGTGGTCGCCCAAGCCTAAGGATTTGTGCAATAAGTCGGGTCTGACTACGAGAAGTATAACGAGCGCAATTATCAGAACGGCGAGCACTGCCGCCAGAATAATTACGACTTTGGGGTGCTTCTTTGCATATTTTGCGGCGTCTTTCGCCGCCTTTTGCGTATTACTGCGTTTTGCCATTATATTAACCGATTAAAGATTTTTTATCTGATTGATTATCTTTTCGCGCATCTCGATAAATTTATCGAGTTTTTCGCGTTCTTCGTCGATAAGCTTTTTGGGCGCTTTTGCCATAAAGCCCTTATTGTTGAGCTTGCCGTCTGCGCGGCGGATTTCCGCCGTAACTCTTTCGAGCTCGCCCTCGAGCCGTACGCGTTCCTTTTCAACGTCCACAAGCTCGCCCATAGGAATGAATACCGTGCCTACGGAAAGAACCTTTGCGACCGTCTTTTCGCCCGCTTCCTCGCGCAAATCTATGAATTTAAGCTCCGCCGCTCCGCCGAGCTTCAATATGCTGTCCGAATTTGCGGAAAGCAATCTCTTGCTCTCGGTTATAATATATACGTTTACCTTTTTGGAGGGTGCGCAGCCCGTTTCGGTCTTGATGGCCCTTATCGCCCTGATAACTTCCATTACGCCCTCGAAAGCCGCGGCTTCCTTCTTGTACGCGAGCTTGGAATTGTATCTCGGATAATCCGAAACCATTATAGAGCCTTTCGTGAGAGGCATATTCTTATATATTTCTTCGGTAATGAACGGAATGAACGGGTGGAAAAGTTTGAGCGCGTTTTCGAGCACGAAATACAGCACGGAAACGGCGGCGTCCTTCTTTGCCTCGTCGTCCGACCATAGCGCGGGCTTCGTCAGCTCGATATACCAATCGCAGAAGTCCGACCACATAAAGTCGTACAATATCTGGCAGGCAACGCCGAGCTCGAATTTATTTAAAGTTACCGTAACGTCGCGGATTACCGATTGCAGGCGGGATATTATCCACTTATCC
>CAZRCE010000020.1:0-19340 GCA_964598465.1 uncultured Clostridia bacterium
ACTGCATGGTAAGCGACATATTCGTACCCGTGTCGCCGTCGGGAACGGGGAACACGTTAAGGGCGTCAACCTTTGCCCTGTTTATTTCAAGCATTCTCGCACCGGTGGCAACCATCTTTCTGAATTCGGTGCTATTGATTGATTTCTGCATTTTTACTCCTTAGAAAAAAGCGTTCTTCCTCGTAACGCCGAAAGAGTTAAACCTCTGATTAAAGTTTAACTCCTATAATATTAACGTTCACGGTATCCACAATCATTCCCGTGAACTTCTCAACTTTGTATTTAATTGATTCCTTCAAGCTTTCGGCAACCGCGTTGATGGATATGCCGTACTTGATAATAACGTAAACGTCGATAAAAATTCTGTCGCCGATACACGCTACCTTTACGCCCTTGCCGCCCGCCTGTTTTTTCAACAGCTCGGAAAGGGAATCGGTAAAGCGGCGGGAAACCATCTCTACTATTCCGTAGCATTCGAGCGCGGCGTTAGCAGCCACCTTTGCGATGGCTGTATCGGATATTGAAATTTTACCGTAAACGTTGCTTGTACTAACTGCCATAATTCAAACTTCCTTAGAGCAAAAAAAGTATGCCCTATACAACGATTTTAAACCATATTAAATAATTTTGCAAGGAATTTTCGTCACTTTACTTTAATTTATGGTTTTAAAGATAGTTTACGCGCGTAAAATTTTAAAATTTTTATAACTTCGCCGCGTTTTTGATTGATTTTTATAAAATTAAATGTTATATTATTTAAGCTATTCGCTCGGGGAGGTTTTTTTCGGGCGGCTAAATCGAGTAACTTTACCTTATCGGGAGGATGAATAATATGTCGAGAGTTTGCAGCGTATGCGGAAAGGGTCAGGCTTCGGGAAACAACGTGAGCCATTCCAAAAGAAGAACGAGAAGAACGTTCAAAGCCAACGTTCAGAAGGTATCTTACGTGAACGCGGAAGGCAAGGTAGTAAACGATTACGTTTGCACGCGTTGCCTTAAAACCGTGGAAAGAGCGTAAAATTTTTTAAAACGGATTTTAAAAGCCGTGCGCTGATGCGCACGGCTTTTTCATTTATTTATACCGCCGTCAAGACGCAAGCGCTTTAAGCTCGTTCGTTTCGAACGAATAGACGTAGGTCATCGCAGGCTTGTCGTAATTCTCGTTGGGAACCCAAAGCACGGTCTTTTCCGTGAGGTTGTAAACTACGCTATGTACCGTTACGCCGCCGCCTCCGTTCCAGGTTCTTCTGCCTACTTCGGAAAGAATATTCATAGCCGCGTTCTCGTCTGCAACCACTCCCTTCGTTTCGCTGAGGCGGTCATAGATATGCTGATATCTGTCCCACCCCGCCTTTTCTCTATCGTCGTTTTCGTAATATGCGTCGTGATTATTCACGATGAAATTCGTAATCCACTGATATTTGAAATCGTCCGCGCCGCGCAAGCCGTTGTACATACCGTCGGTATTGTAAGTAACCTTCAAGGTGCGCGCCGAGCCGTCGTTATCAGTTTTGTCCGTGCCGTTTTCGGGCAGCCATTCCAAAATCGCGCTCTTGCCCGTTGCGTCGGCTATCATATAGTGGAAAGCAGATTTAGCCGAATCGTGCAGGTTATAGCTGCTTATCAGTTCGACCGCTTCGTCAACCGTCGCGCAGTAGTCGAGAATCATTCTCTGCATAGTCGTCGAAGTGAAGTTGGGCTTGGAGGGGTCTTTCTGGTCGGTCGCTACCGTACCGCTGTCGTTGAGCGTGAGGTCGTCGCCCTGATAGGACATAAATATGCCGCAGCTGAGTCCCTTTTCGTTCATACCGTCGAGGGGGGCGTACGAGGCGGCGAAACAAGTAATTTTGTCCATAAGTCCCGTGACGTCGCTGTCGGTGTCCATACCCACGTAGTTAAGGTCAACCGTTGTAAAGGATTTATATCTGCCGTTGCCGGGGTTGTCGCATATAGTTATACACACGTTGGTTTTATCGAAATCGTAGTTGCGTGCAAACAGTATATCGTCAGACTGCGTCTTTGCCATAAACGCCGAGCAGTTTACGTCGGACTCGCCGATATTGACGTTAATCAGTCCCTTTGTGATATTGCCCGTAATAAAGCTTATAAGCTCCTTGTCGGACGAAACGCCGCCCTGATTCACGAAAGAATCGAGATAGAACCCGCCCTTTACGTACATACTGTAAACCGAGCCTTCGTCGTTTTCGTCGTTCCTTGCCTGCAAGTGCGTGAAGCTGGAAACGGTGGCTATCACTTCACCCCAAAGACAGCCTACGGTGATGCCCAAAGCCGCTACCAGAACGATGATAACCGCAAGCGTGATACTGAGTATTCTGAACCAGATTTTACCCCACAGTTGCTTTAATTTTGCCATACTTAATCTCCAATTTATTTTGTCTGCGGCAACGCCTTGCACGATTGCCTATTATATATTAGCGAACTATCCCGTCAATGTCAAACAAAATGTTGATAAGTCAACAAGTTTTTTTAATTTACTCGTATAAGAAAAGCCCCCGAACTTTGCGTTCGGGGGCGTACCGTTTATTTTAAAATTCGGCATTGCAATGAATTACCGTAATCTTAGGTATGATTTCGGATTTTTCAATCCTTTCTTCCTTTTCCTCGCCCGTGGCTTCGTCCTTTACCGTTTTATAGAAATACACTTCGTTCCACTGCTCCGCGCTGCCCGCGAAATATATATCTTCGATAAAGTTACCGTCGAGCGCGGTTTCGTGAATTTTCGTAAGCGTTGCGGGCAAATAAACCGTTTTAAGGCTCGTATTCGTTAAAAGCTGACCCGTGCTCGTGTTGTAGCTGTTGTAAAAAACGCGATACCCAAGCTCGTCCACGTTCGCTTTAACCACCGCTTTTTCGAGGTTACTGCACCCCATAAACGCCTTGTCCCCCAAGCTCTCCACGGTTGCGGGAACGGTTATTTCGACGAGCGATTGACACATTCCGAAAGCTCCGTCGCCTATCGACTTAACGCTGTCGGGAATGGTAAAGCTGCCGAACGAACAAAGCGCGAAAGCGAGGTTGCCTATTTCCGTCACGCTGTCGGGAACGGTTATTTCCCTTAACTCGGCGCACATATAAAACGCGGAATCGCCTATCGCGGTGACGGGTTTCTCGCCGTTCACGCCGTCGTCGTAAACCGCTGGCACGTCGTACGAGCCGAGCGCTCTTTTATTGCCGCTGACCCCGCTGACGAAATACGAATTCCCGTCCTCGGCGAGAGCGAAAGTTACTTCCGCAGTACCGCCGCACCCTGCCGCAAAGGGCGCGAGAACTATAGCCGCCGCGGCTACTGCTCCTATCAAAAACTTTTTCATATTTATATTTTAACACGGCGGCGCAACGAAATCAATCGTTGCGCCGCCGAAAATTGCGAGCGTTTTATGAAATTTGACTTTCGCGGTTAATCTTTACCCGCAAACTTCCTTAAATACGCGCAAAAAGTTTTCGGAAAGGAATTTATCGAGCGTGCGCCCGCCTATCCCTCTGCTTTCAAGATAATCGAAAAGCAAAGCCGTCTTTTCGCAGTCCTCCAACCCCTTGGGTGCGGGCATACCGTCGAAGTCGCTGCCTATCGCGACGGCGTCCTCGCCGCCGACTTCTATTATATGCTTTATATGCTTATAAACTCCGTCGAAGATATCGTCGCCGCCGACGAAGTCCGCGCAGAAGTTTACGCCCACTACCCCGCCTTTATCGGCGATTTTTTTAATCTGGTCGTCGGTGAGATTACGCGATACTCCGCACACGGAGTGCGCGTTCGAATGGCTTGCTACTATCGGCGCGGTCGATAACTTTAAAATATCCTCCGTTCCGCCGTCCGAAAGGTGCGAAACGTCGATTATAATTCCGTTTTTATTCAGCTCGCGCACGGCGGCTTTGCCGAGCTCGGTAAGCCCGCGCTCCTCCCGCCTGTAAAAATCGGGAACTCCGCCGTCGTAAAAGAAATTCGGGTGCGCGTATTTATTAGGCGTGTTCCAAACGAGCGAAGCCATCCTAACGCCTATTCCCGCAAGCCCTTTGATTTCTTCCGCGCTCTCGGTAAACCCGAGATTTTCAACGGTCAGCACGCTTGCGGTTTTACCTTCCGCCTTTGCTTTTAAAACGTCGCCGTAGCAAAGCGCGGGGCGCAGCTCGCCTTCCGCCAGCGTGCGGTTATAAAAAGCGACGGATTTGGCGAACTTCTCGCCCGCGTCCGCGCCCTCTGTAAAGATTGCAAAGCACTGCAAAACGCAACCCGCGTTTTTAAGCTTCCGTATATTTACCTGACCGCCGAAATCGGTTAAACTTCCGCCCGCTTCCGCGCACGCGGTCAGGCTGTCGCAATGCATATCGGCGTAGCCTTTCATATCAGCCGTTCTTCCCGCAGAAAAGACTTAAAATTTTTCTTAAAGGTTTAGGCGGTTTTATACAGATAATGGTCATACTTTCCCCCTGTTTACTATGATAAGAGCGACGCCGCCGACTTTAAGGTACGCCCCGCCGTCGGTAACTATATTCGAAATCCCGCGGCATACTCCCCTTACGAGAAATTCGGGATAGGTATATTTTAGCCCCGCACTTTCTATTATATGAAGCTTTTCGCAAAAAGGTAACACGGAAAGGGTTTTTCCGTCGTACCTGCCGAGGCTTATCTTCCCCTCCGCGCAGAAAATTTCGGAGCGGGCGGTAATCATTTTCGCCTTTACTCCCCGCTCGTGTGCGGCGAACAGAAGCTGGATATTGCCGAGGAAATGGTCCTCGCGCCCGCCGCCTCCGCCGTAAATTTCCACATCGTCAGCGCCGCCCTTTATCAGCTTGAACAGAGCTATCTCGCCGTCGGTGTAGTCCTTTTCGCTCGGATAAATTTCTTCGGGCGGGGGAAAGGGAACTTTGTCGAGGCTGTCGAAATCGCCTATGTTTTTATCTATCCTTACCTTGCCTTCCGCCCAGTTGTACGCGCCGTCGCAGCAATATACGAGCGCGCCTTCCGTATTTATTTTTTCTTCGAACGGGTCGCCGTTCAGTAAAAGTATTCCTTTCATTCTTCCCTTATTGCTTTAATAGCCGCCGCCTTGTCCGCCGCCTTGAACACCGCCGAGCCGGCGACTATCATATCCGCGCCCGCGGCGCGGACTTCTTTCGCGTTGTCCGCGGTAACGCCGCCGTCCACCTCTATCATAAGGTCGCTCCTGCCCACGCTATCCGCGTAATACCTCGCCTTCTTAATCTGCGCGAGCGCCGTGGGAATGAATTTCTGACCGCCGTAGCCGGGAAATACCGACATAACGAGAACCATATCCAGCATACCGAAATAAGGGAAAAGCATTTCCACGTCGGTATCGGGATTGACCGCCGCGCCGCACTTCACGCCGTAGGATTTAATGAGTTCGAGCGTTTCTTTAAGGTAGCTTTCGCCCTCCTTCGCGCAAGCCTCGTAATGCACGCAGATTATATCCGCGCCCGCTTCCGCAAAAAACTTTATCTGCGTTTTGGGGTGCTTAATCATAAGGTGCGCGTCCAGCGTAAGGGAAGTGAGCGGTCTTAAATTTTTAACCATCTGCCCGCCGAAAGTTATAGGCTCTACGAACGAGCCGTCCATAACGTCGCAATGCACGGCGTCCGCGCCCGAGCGTTCGAGCATTTTAACCGCTCCGCCCATATCCGAAAAATCCGCCGAAAGTATCGAAGGCGCAATCTTGATTTTCATATATCCTCCTCTCCGTCTTTGAGATAACTTACCCTCAGCTGTCCGCACGCGCCGCCTATATCCGCGCCCGTACGCCGCCGTAAAGTGGCGGATATGCCGCCCTTTTCAAGCATATTGACGAAACCGTACGCGGTCTTTTCGTCCGTACCTTTAAGCCCGCGTTCTTTGACCTCGTTCAGTCTTATAAGGTTGACGTGGCACGGTCTGCCCTTTAAAAGCGCGATAAGCTCCTCGGCGTGCCGCCTGTCGCTGTTCTCGCCCTCTATGAGCGAATACTCGAATATGTACCGCCTGCCCGTCTTGTTGAAGTAGTAGTCGCAAGCCTTTAAAATTTCCGCAATCGTCCACTTGTTTGCTATCGGCATAGTGCGCGCCCTGTCGTTATCCCGCGTGTTGTGCAGGGAAACGGTTAAATTTACGGGCAGACCTTCTTCCGCAAGGTCGTACATTTTATCGACCAGACCGCACGTTGACAGCGATATATTGCGGGGTGAAACGTTTAAAGAGCGCTCCGAGGACACGGTTTTTAAAAACTTAACGACGCTGTCGTAGTTATCGAGCGGCTCGCCGCTGCCCATTAAAACGATATTGGTAACGCCGCGCTCCTTGCCCGAGGCGTGCAAAGCGTTTACGACGAGAACCTGCGATAAAATTTCGCCCGAGGTTAAATCGCGCACTCTGCCTCCGAGCGTACTCGCGCAGAATTTACAGCCCATACGGCAGCCCACCTGCGTGGAAACGCACTGCGTGTTGCCGTACTTGTACTTCATTAAAACGCCCTCGATTATATTGCCGTCGGAAAGCTTAAAAAGATATTTCTCCGTGCCGTCCGCGCTCGTCAGTGTCTTGACTATTTCTACGGGGCAGTCCTCGTATTCTTCAAGGAGCTTATCCTTTAACGACGCGGGGAGCGCGGGTATCGCGCTTATGCGCTTACCCTTCGTAAGCCCGTCGTAAATCTGGTCGGCGCGGAAGCCCTTTTCGCCGAGGGATAATACGAGTTCTTTAATTTCCGGATAGGATAAATCCTGTAATATTTTCAGCATTTTATAAACTCTAAAATCCCGTTCAATACTTCATCCATTCCAGCCGCCGACGGCATATGTCCGGATTTTTCTATAATTCTCAAACTAACGCCTTCATTGCCGCAGGCTGAAACGGCTTTCGAAACCGTGTCGGTGGAAGTTACGATATCCGTGTCGCCCTGAAATATAACGTAGGGCAATTTCACCTCGGCAAGTTTCCGCGCCAAATCGATACCGATAAGCTCGCGCCAAAGGCTTTGGTTGCCTTGATAGCCGTTCTTCATAACGGCTTTGAAATCTTTAAAGGAATAATCGGGACTTGTCAAAAGCCCTTTCACTATCGCGCCTATTTTTATAGGCTCGGAATTTTTATTGTAATACGCGTTCGTGTATTTACTTAAATATTTAAACAGCGCCTGCAAATTTTTATCGAGGGTTTTATAGTCGCAGTCGCCGCCCGTCTTTACTATGCGCTCTATTTCACGCTTTACTTTATCGGGCGCGGCGGAAAACGCGGACAAAACCTCGTCGCTGAAAAAATTATTCTGTAAAAACTGACCGTAAACGAAAACGCCGCTTAAAAGCTCGGGTACGCGCAGACAGGCTTCGAGCGCGAGAATACTGCCCCAGGAAACGCCGAAAAGGTAAATTTTATTTTCGGGGAACTTCGATTTGATATGCTCGATAAGCTCGGTCGTCATAACGACGAAGCTTTCAATCGAAAAGCCGTCGTCTATCGGGAAATTGTTTTTGCCGCAGCCGAGCTGGTCCCAGTAAACCATGACCGCGTTGTCGGTAAGGTTGGGAAACAACCCGCGGCAACCTACCGAAAAGGGTACGGGCGAGCCCGGTCCGCCGTGAAGACATATTACTACGGGCAGATTTTTGCGTTTGCCCTCTATTGCGATTTTCTGGTCGTAGCCGCCCAAATTTACTTGTTCGACCTCGGACACTTCACAGCTTTCTATATATTTTTTGCGTGCTCTATTCATAATTTCTCCTTTTTAAACGAAGTCAGAAAAAATCCCGCTCCGAGCGAAAGGTGAGGCAGAAACTGCAAGCCGTAGCCCGTCCTCTTACCGCCGAGCGGCGAAGTCGGGATTTCGAGAGTAAATCCGGGATTGTTATTTAAAAACGCATATACCGTGCTGTCGTTTTCTTCGGGCAGAACGGAGCAGGTCGAATAGAAAAGCCTACCGCCCTCTTTGAGGTAGCGCGCGCAGTTGTTTAAAATTTTAAGCTGAATTCCGGCGAGCGCGGCGATATCCTCCTCCCTACGGAAAAGCTTTATATCGGGGTTTTCGTTTATAACCCCCGTGCCCGAGCAGGGCGCGTCGCATAAAACCGCGTCGAACGCGTTTTCGTATTCGGGAATGAACTGCGTACTGTCCGCGGTTACCGCCGTTACGTTTTCCGCGCCCATTCTGCTTGCGTACTCTTTAATAAGTTCTGTGCGGTGGTTATGAATTTCGCAAGCGGTAACTTTTTCGCATTTTTCGGACAGAAGAACGCTCTTGCCTCCGGGTGCGGCGCACGCGTCGAGCACGCTTCCGCACGGGGCTATCGCGTTGCATATCGCGATTGAACCGACCGACTGAAAGGTATAGTCGCCGCGGAAAAACCCTTCGTCCCGCACGAAATTTTTAAATATATAAGCGTGCGGAAAGGGCGTTTTTATATGCTCCGCGTCAAGGTACTTTTCTTCGTTCCTTTTAAAGCGCACGCATACGCCGAGGCTCTGCGCCGAAAGTATTTCTTCCGCTTCGCTTTTATAGCTCCGCTTTAGCTTTTTAACGAGCCAAAGCGGGGCTGAGCATTTTACCGACAGAGCTTCGTCCGTCTTTGCGGGGAGCGGTGGCGTTTTGTAATTCCTTAAAAATGCGTTCACAAAGCCCGCCGCGCCGCCTTTGCCGAGCTTTTTTATAAGCTCTACGGCGCAGTCCGCAACCATATAATCGTGCTTGCCCATAAACTCGGTCATATACAGCGCGATTTTCAAAACGAGCTTCACCGCGCCGCGCGGCATACTTTCGCAGTTCTGTGAAATATAGTATTCGAGCGTTATATCCCTTTCGAGCACGCCGTAGCAGATTTTAACCGTGCGAGCCTTATTCAACGGCTCGACGGCGGTTTCCGCGACGGCTTGTTTTAAATACTTGCCCTTGGAATAAACCTTACTGAGTATTAAATAGGGGTCAACGAGCGGATTGCTACCCATCAGAACACCGCCTAAAATAATTTATTTTAATAAAACGAATCTGATTATGCCCGTTTTATTTTAGGTGCGAAGCAATTTTATACGCCGTAGCGTAGTAGTAACGAGGCAAAGCCCGAAGGCAATCCAAGGACGGATTGACGAGGGGTTTAACGCAGTTAATGCTGCGTTACGGTAAATAAAATCGGCGCTTCTATCGGGCAGCAAGCCGCTTTTGGATTATTCAAATCTGTCGCCCGCCTTTATCTTTCTTCCGTTTACGGCGTCCGCCGCGAAAATTACCTTTCCGCCCGCGAGCTGTAAAGACAAAATCTTCACCGCGCCGCCGCCGCATTTTACGGTAATTCCCTTTTTATCCGCCGAGGTCACTTCGCCGATTTCACCGCCCTCGGCGTTTCCCGCCTCCGCCTTGAAAAAGTTGACGGGTGCGCCCGAAAGATATGCGTATGCCGCGGGCTCGGGGCTGTACGCGTTGATTGCGCGCGCCACCTCGTCCGCCGTGCGGGAGAAATCTATTTTCGCTTCCGCCTTGGTTATTTTTTTGCAATAAGTCGCCGCGGCTTCGTCCTGCAAGATAAGATTTAAGTCGCCCGCTTCGAGAAGGTTCACCGCCTCCGTCGCCGCTTCCGCCGAGATGCGGGACAGCTTTTCCGAAAGCTCGCCGTATGTCGCACCGCCTGTTTCGCAGCGCTTAACCAGCAGTATATCGCCCGTGTCGAGCGACAATTCCGTGCGCATAACGGTGACGCCCGTATGCGTTTTACCCGCAAGTATTGCCGATTGAATGGGGCTTGCACCCCTGAATTCGGGCAAAAGCGAAGCGTGCAAATTCCACACGCCCGAGGGAAACGCCTTTAAAATTTCGTCGGTTAAAATCTGTCCGTAAGCGCAGGTTATCATTATATCCGCGCCGATACTCGCTATTTCTTCGGCGTGGTCGCGTACGCGCGCGAAATCGTAAACGGGAATACCGAGCTCAATAGCGCGCGCCTTGACGGGCGTCGGCGTAAGAGTGCGCTTTCTGCCCGTAGGCTTATCGGGTTGGGTTAAAACTGCAACCACCTCTTTGCCCGCCTCCACGAGCGCGTTTAAGGAAGGCACTGCGTATTCGGGCGAACCCGCGAAAACTATCTTCATAATCAGTCCTCGTCGCTTATATCGTAGAGCTCGGTAGCAAGGTCGGTATAGAGCACGCCGTCGAGATGGTCGAGCTCGTGACAGACCGCGCGGGCAAAGAAGCCTTCCGCCGTGACGGTGTGCTTTCTGCCGTTTCTGTCGCGGTATTCGCACTTGACCTTATTCGGGCGCGTAACCGTACCCTGCTTGCCCTTTACCGAAAGACAGCCTTCCGCACCCGTCTGCTCGCCCTTGGACGAGAGGATTTTGGGGTTGACCATTTCGTAAAAGCCCTCCTCGACGTCGATTACGACGACGCGTAAAGATAAACCTATCTGCGGCGCGGCAAGCCCCGCACCGTTTTCGGCGCGGACGGTTTCCTTCATATCGTCCAAAAGAGCGCCCAGCTCCTTATCGAACTTTTTCACTTCCGCGCATTTTTTTCTTAAAACCTCGTCGCCCGTCTGAACGACGTATCTGTATGCCATATCGTTTCCCTCCGCTCAGGATAAATTTACGGGATTTTCTTCCACGTAGGCGAGCGCCGACGGTGAAGTTGCTATTTCCGCCGCGTCGTACACCGCGGGAAGATACTTGTCCGATTTAAGGCGCATAAGCACCTGATAACGGACCTTCCCTTGTATCTTTTTGACGGGTGAGTGCATTTTGTTGAAGAAAATGAATTCGCCCGCGTCCTTGTTTCTTATTTCTTCGAGATAGAAGTACGCCTTTTTGAGCGCTTCAAGCGCCGATTTATCGTCGCCGGATACGACCATAAGCCTTACGATGAGCGAGTACGGCGGGTATAGCGACGCCTTTCTCAAACCCACTTCGTTTCCGAAAAATCCCTTATAGTCGTAAGCTACCGCATAGCGCAGTATGTAATTTTCGGGCGAGTAGGTCTGCAATACGACCTTGCCCTTGTTGCCCGCTCTGCCGCTTCTGCCAGCGACCTGAGTAATGAGCTGAAAGGTACGCTCGCCGCTGCGGTAATCGGAAAAATACAGGCTCATATCCGCGTCGAGTATTCCGACCAGCGTTACGGACGGGAAGTCGTGCCCCTTCGCTATCATCTGCGTTCCGACGAGTATATCCGCCTCCCTTGCGGCAAAACGGCTTAAAATTTTATAATGTCCGTCCTTGCCCGAAACGGTGTCGTTGTCCATTCTGAGTATCCGCGCCGAGGGAAACAGCTCCTTAAGCTCCGCAACGACCCTCTGCGTGCCCGTGCCGCTGTAGCTTAAACGCCTGCCGCCGCATTCGGGGCAAGCGGGGGGCATACGGTATTTCGCGCCGCAGTAGTGGCATTTCAGGCAGTCCTCGTCGCTGTGGTAGGTTAAGCTGACGTCGCAGTTCTCGCACTTTAAAACGAAGCCGCAGTCGCGGCAGATAACCGTCTGCGCGTAGCCGCGCCTGTTTAAAAATATTATTGCCTGGTTGCCGCCGTCGAGAGTTTCTTTAAGCTCCTCCCTAAGCGCCGCGGAAAAGGGCGTGCGGTTGCCGCGCTTTATCTCGCTGCGCATATCCGAAATTATGATTTCGGGCATCGGCTTTTTGTTTATTCTTTCGGTGAGCGTAACCAATCCGTACTCGCCGTCAGTCGCCTTTATATAGCTTTCCACCGACGGGGTCGCGCTGCCCATAACGAGCTTGCAGCCGTTATATTCCGCGCGTAACCGCGCTATATCCGCCGCCGAATAGCGGGGAGCGGTCTCCGAGCGGTAGGAAGAATCGTGCTCCTCGTCGATTATTATTACGCCGAGATTTTTAAGCGGAGCGAACACCGCCGAGCGCGCGCCTATCGCTATTTTCGCCTCGCCCGAGCGCATACGCCACCACTCGTCGAACTTCTCGCCCGCGGAAAGTCCGCTGTGCATAATCGCCGCAAGCCCGCCGAATCTTTGGCGGAGCTGTTTCAAAGTCTGCGGGGTGAGCGAGATTTCGGGGACGAGGAATATCGCAGTTTTGCCGAGCTTTAACTGGTCGGCGATAAGGCTTAAATATATCTCCGTCTTGCCGCTGCCCGTAACGCCGTGTATAAGATGCACGCGCTTGTCCGTATTTTCTATATAGTCAACCGCGCCGCGTTGCGCGGGGGTAAGTATCTTTTCGGGCGCGCGGCTCGCATCGTCCGACAAGGGGGTGCGCTCCCTCTTTATCTTTATTATTTCCGCCGCACCCTTTTCCACGAGGGCGTTGACGGCGGTTCTGCCGTACCTTTCGCAAAAGGGCGTAAAGTCCGTTTCGCCCGCCGCAAGCGCGGAAAGCGCTTCCGCCTGCTTCTTTGCGGATTTTGAAAGCGCGACCTCTTTGCCCGTCGCCCTTATGCGCTTTATATAAACCTCGCTGACCTTGCCGAGCCGCATTTCCGAGGGCAAAAATAAACGCAGTGCGACCGCCTTGGGTACGCGGTAACGCTGTGCAATTTCGTGCATCAGATAAAAACATTCGGGCACGAGCGCGGGGGCTTCGTCGTAAACGGAATGCACGGGCTTGATTTTTTCCGCGGGAAAAGACGGGGTTTCGCAAACTTCTATTACGAACCCCTCTACTATCCTTCCGCCGAAAGGAACTTTAACCCTGCACCCTACGCTTAAATCCTGCGGGCAGGAATACTCGAATATTCTGTCCACCTGACTGTGGGCGATATCTACGATTACCTTTGCAAACATTCGTATAAGTCTTTACGGGCGGCGCGCTTATGCAAGCACGCCGCCCTGTAAATTAATCTTTTACCGCTTTAATCTTGCCGCTTTCTATCTCCTCGCAGGCAAGCGCGATTTCCTTTAATCCTTCGGGGTTTTCCCTTACTCCGTTCTGCTCTATGAGCTGACGGGCGCGTTTAGCCGCGACTACGCACAGCGCGTAACGCGAAGCGGGCACGCCGTCCTGACCGAGCTTATCAATCAAACTGTCAACAGCGGGTGTATTAATCATTACTTTATCTCCTTTCTTTCATTTTCTATTATCTGCGCGATTTTTTCAACCGCGTCGTCCAATCTGTCGTTTACGACCGTATAGTCGTATCTGTCCGCGAAGGAAAGCTCGTAATCCGCCCTTTCCACTCTGCGGGCGATAACTTCTTCGCTCTCCGTGCTTCTGCCCCTGAGCCTCGTGAAAAGCTCCTCCTTCGAAGGCGGTGTAACCATAATCAAAAGAGCCGCGGGATATACGGATTTTACGCTGAGCGCGCCGTCCACCTCGATTTCGAGAATTACGTCGCCGCTTTCGAGCTTCTTTTCCACGAAAGCCTTCGGCGTGCCGTAATAGTTTTCGAAATGGTTGGAATATTCCAAAAACCCGCCCTCTTTAATAGTCCTTTCGAAATACTCTTTGGAAACGAAAAAGTAATTTACGCCGTCCTTTTCGCCGACGCGGGGGGCGCGGGTCGTGCACGAAACGCTTAGCGAGGTTTCGGGGCGCTTTTTCAAAAGCTCCTTGACTATCGTGCCCTTGCCGACGCCGGAAGGTCCGGATAATACTATAAGCAGACCCTTACTCAACGTTCTGTACCTGTTCCCTTATTTTCTCTATCTCGTTTTTAAGTTCGAGTCCGCGCTTCGTCACGGTTAGGTCGTTCGACTTCGAGCATACGGTGTTCGCTTCTCTGTTGAATTCCTGTACGAGGAAGTCGAGCTTTCTGCCGACGAGTTCCTCTTTGCATATTTCGCCGAACTGCGAAATGTGCGAGCGCAATCTCGTAAGCTCCTCGTCGATATTGCTTTTATCCGTGAACACGGCGACCTCGGTTAAAAGTCTGCCCTCGTCGGGATTGACCGCTTCGAGGTACTTTTGAACTCTGTCGTATAATCTCTTTTTATATTCCTCTGCGACGAGAGGCGCGCGTTCGGCAATCGCGTTTACCAGCCCTTCGACCGTCTTAACCCTGCCGAGCATATCGGCTTTGAGCTTTTCGCCCTCCGCCTTTCTCATTGCGTTGAGCTTGTCCAGCGCAAGCGACAAAGCCTCGTCGAGCGCGGCGGAAAGCTCCTCGTCCAAAGAAGCCGCCTCCTCCTGCTTTAAAACGTCGGGGAAACGCATAAGCGAGGTAACGGTGAAATCGTTTTCTATATCGGGGAAAAGCGAGGACACGCGTTTAGCCGCGTCGTAATACGCTTTTGCCGCGTTCTCGTCCAGAAAGAGGTTCTTAGCGCGCTCGCGCTTGTCCGTAAAAGTTATAAAGACGTCGGCGTGACCTCTCGTAAGTTTTTCCCTTATCGCGCCGCGGATATGCTCCTCGCAGCCCGAAAAAATTCGGGGGCATTTTACGGCTACGTCGAGATAGCGGTTGTTTACCGTCTTAATCTCGACCGTAAGCTCCAATCCGTCTGCCTTATATTCGCCTCTGCCGTAGCCCGTCATACTGTACATACCGCACCCCGAAAATAAATTTTTACAGATATCATTATACACCCGAGCATATTAAATTTCAAGTTAAATAGGCTTTAAATTGCAATGATTTTTTGAGTGAACTTTTTTAATAATCGTCAGTACAGTCCTGCCACAGTCCGCGCCTGCGCGTCGATATAACCCTGTAAAAATTTTTGGGGTCGGTTTCGAAGAGAGTTACGCTCTGAGTAGAAGAAGCCATCGCGCCCGTTACGTCGGCAAAATACGCCGTCTTGCCCGCGCACATTACGACGGGCACGCCGTATAAATATGCGTACGCCCGTATTAAAAGGGGCGGCATATTGTCCTTTACGCTCTCCATCTGCACTGCGATTAAGTTGCAGCCGCAGATTGTCAGAGCTTTCACGTTTTCGGGAAAATACAAATCGTTCTCCACGCACACGCCGATTTTATAACCGCCCGTCTGATAAACGCCCAGCCCCGCGCCGCTCTTATACTCCTCGCCGTCCAGAACGTGAAGCATATCGGAGATACCCAGAAGCCTGCCCCTGTCCGCCACAGCGACGGACTTGCGTTTAAGTCCGCGGCTGTCCGTCTTGCAACCGCACACGACCCCGAAGCCGCCCGCCTTGGAAAATTTCGCAAGCTCGCCGAATTTGTCGGTCTTGCCCGAAAGCTCGCTTTCGTAATCGACGTCGCCCAAGGCGTTAAAGCCGAAAAGGCACACGTCGCACGCGGGCGGATTATCTAAGGATTTAAGCGGTACGGTCACGGCGCAGATTTTCATACTTTACATAATATTTATTTCCGCGCGAAATTGTTCTTTAAAAGGAAATCGCCGCATACCCTATTTCTATGAAAAAAGTATTTATTATTTTTACCGCCGCCGCAATAGCCGCCTGCGCGTTGCCCTTAGCCGCCTGCGGAAACGGGGATAACGACGTATCCCGATACGACGTGTCGGTTGTGTTCGACCAAAGTAAAAACTGCCTTTCGGGCACCGTAAGTTTAGACTACCTCAACGACACGGAAACGGAGATAAGCGACCTTAAATTCAACCTCTGGGGCAACGCTTACAGACAGAACGCGAAGTATTCGCCCGTATCCGAAGCGTACAACGCAAAGGCGTACTATGCGGGCGCTTCGTACGGGGATATGTCCGTGGAAAACGTTGAAAACTGCTCCGGCTGGACTATCGACGGCGAGGACGAAAACATTTTAACCGTAAACCTGTCCGAGCCGGTATATCCCGACGAGAAAGTCGAAGTCACGATAACTTACACCGTAAATTTAGCCAAGGTAAACCACCGCCTCGGCGTCACCGAAAACACCGTAAACCTCGGCAATTTCTACCCCGTGCTCTGCTCGCGCACGCAGGCGGGATTTGACGAAACGCCCTACTATTCCTGCGGCGACCCGTTCGTATCCGTTTGTGCAGATTACACGGTAAGTTTAACCGTACCCAAGGAATACGGCGCGGCGGCGAGCGGCAAACTCGTTTCCGAAAACGCGGCGGGCGGAAACAAAACTTATAAATACGAGCTCGAATGCGCGCGCGATTTCGCTATCGTTCTTTCCGATAAATTCCAAACGCTGACCGAGAGCGTGGACGGCGTTCCCGTTACCTATTATTACTACGACGACGAGGACGCGCAGGCTTCGCTTAAAGCCGCGACCGAGAGCCTTAAATATTTTTCCGACTCCTACGGTAAATACGCCTATCCCACGCTGTCCGTCGTGCAGACGGGTTTCTGTATGGGCGGTATGGAATACCCCGCGCTCACTATGATTTCAGACGATTGCGATAAGGATACCGCGGCTTATACCATCGTGCACGAAAACGCGCATCAGTGGTGGTACGCTATGGTCGGCAGCGACCAGGTGAACTGCGGCTGGCAGGACGAAGGACTTGCGGAATACTCGACGATGAACTTCTTCGAAAGCAAGCCCGAATACGGCTTTACACGCACGGGTATGCTCGGAATGGCGACGAAGTCTTACAGGGCGTTCTACTCCGTTTACAACCAGATTTTCGGAAAGACGGACACTTCGATGTCGAGATGCCTTAAAGACTACGTAAGCGACTACGAATACGTGAATATCGCGTACAACAAGGGAATGCTTATGTTCGAAGCCGTACGCGTTGCGATGGGCGACGAAAAATTCAACGCCGCGCTTAAAGAATACTGCGAAACGAACAAGTTCGGAATAGCTTCGCCCGAGGCGCTTATGGCGCCGTTCGTAAAGCGCGCCGACGTTCAGGGTATTTTCAACAGTTTTCTTGAAGGCAAAGTAATATTATAATATGTTCACGCAAAATCCTTTTCTTGCGAAAAAGCTTTTGCCGTGAGATTGCTAAAGTCGCGAAAACGCTTAACGGTCGCGCGAGTTGCGCGACGCTTTGCACACCTTAATTTAAATATTTCAGATTATAATGTGCAAAAATTAATCCGACCTTGCGTTTTCCGTCCTTAATTAGCTTTATCCCCGCGGGTGCGGATTGCGCCCGCGGGGATTTTTTTTACAAAATTTCCCTCCGCTATTGAAATATAAATAAAACCGTGGTATAATGTTTCAGATATAAAAATTAATAGAGGGGAAATAATTATGAAAGACGAAAATTGCGGATACTGTATGCGCGGCGAGCTTTTGGACAAGTTCGGCATATTCATTTGCGAGCTGGAAGTTTCCACCCTTATACTGTTTAAGGAACAGACTCACCGCGGCAGATGCATAGTCGCGTATAAGGACCACGTGAGCGAAATCGTAAATATTTCCGACGAGGAAAGAAACGCGTTTTTCGCAGACGTGAACCGCGCCGCGAAAGCTATTCACAAGGTGTTTGCGCCCGATAAGATTAACTACGGCGCGTACGGCGATACGGGGTGTCATCTGCATATGCACCTCTGCCCCAAATACAGGGACGAAGCGGAATGGGGCGGCGTGTTCGCCATGAACCCCGGCAAAGTATATCTCTCCGACGGCGAATACGCCGAGATGATAGAAAAGATTAAAGCCGCACTTTGACGTAATAAACTTATTTCGAGGAGTTAATACTTATGGCACATAACGTAATTGCGGAAGCAAAAAGGTGCTTGAACTGTAAAAAGCCTTTGTGCGTGACGGGTTGCCCCGTTTCCACCCCCATACCCCAATTCATATCCACTTTTTTAAACGGCGATATCGATAAGGCGGGTAAAATGCTGTTCGACAACAACCCCCTTTCGGTCGTTTGCTCGATAGTGTGCAACCACGGCAATCAATGCCAGGGACACTGCGTGCGCGGAATTAAGGGCGAGCCTGTGGAAGTTTCCACGATTGAAAACTTTATTTCCGAAAGATACCTCGACAGCGTAGTTTTGGACAAAGCCGAACCCAACGGAATTAAGGTTGCGGTCGTCGGAAGCGGACCTGCGGGAATTACCATTTCCATTAAAATGGCTCAGCTCGGCTACGACGTGACCGTGTTCGAGAGCAAGACGGATATCGGCGGCGTACTCCGCTTCGGTATTCCCGAGTTCAGACTTCCCAAGTCGATAGTTGACAGATATAAAACTTTAATGATACGCCTCGGAATAAAGATAAAGCTGAACGTAACCATAGGTAAGGCGTTCGGCATAGAGGAGCTTTTCCGCGACGGATTTAAAGCCGTGTCCGTAGGAACGGGCGTTACCTGGCCTATACCCCTTAACATAAAAGGCGAATCGCTCGGGCACGTACACTACGGCGTACACTTCCTCGAAATGCCGCAGAATTATCAGCTCGGCAAGAGTATGATAATTATCGGCGCGGGCAACGTTGCAATGGACGTTGCGAGAACGGGACTGAGAATGGGCGTGCGCGACGTTAAAATCGTAGTGCGTTCGGACAATTATTCCGCGAGCGACGAGGAAAAAGAATACGCGGAATTCGAGGGCGCGGAGTTCATATACAACAAGACGCCCGTGGAAATCACCGACGAGGGCGTTATGTTCGCGGACACGAAGTGCGACGAGGAACACCGCGTAATATGGACGAGCGACAAGCCCGAGCTTATGAAAGCCGATACCGTCATGATTTGCATTTCGCAAAGACCCTCGAACCTCATACTTACGCAGACGCAGGGGCTTGAACTTAACGAGCGCGGACTTGCAAAGATTAACGAAGACGGCTCTACCACCCGCCCCGGAGTATTCGCGAGCGGCGACGTCGTAAAGGGCGCGAAAACCGTCGTGGAAGCGGTCGAAACCTCGAAGAAGGTTGCGTACGCAATGCACGAATATTTACAGTCTTTGCCCAAAGAATAAACGGTATATTAAACCCCTCTTCGCAATATGCGAAGCGGGGTTTTTGCTTGCAACGTAAATAAAATAAAAAGGCGCGGTCGCCCGGCAACCGCGCCTTTACACTTTTTATTAAGCTATCTGCAACAATCCGAACAGGTTATATTCGTTGAAAAGAACGACCATAACGAGGGAAATCGTGGACATAATCTTGATGAGGATATCGAGGGAAGGTCCTACCGTATCCTTTAAGGGGTCGCCTACGGTGTCGCCTACGACCGCCGCGTCGTGAACCGCGTCGTAGCCTTCTTCACCCTTCTTCACGCCTTCAACGCCGCCCGTTTCTATAAACTTCTTGGCGTTATCCCAAGCGCCGCCCGCGTTGCCCGTGTAAATAGCGAGCATTATCGCCGAGATTATCGCGCCGACAAGCAAACCGCCGACGAAAGCAGGTCCGAATACGAAGCCCGAAACTACGGGGATTGCTATTGCGATAAGGCAGGGAACTCTCATTTCCTTTATAGAACCCTTGGACGAAATCTGGATACAGGTTTCGTAGTCGGGCTTAGCGTCGCCTTCGAGTATGCCGGGAATCTCCCTGAACTGACGGCGACCATTACTCCGAGCATGCTTGAATCCATTGGGATTAGATTCTGTGCAAACAACAC
>CAZRCE010000021.1:0-19190 GCA_964598465.1 uncultured Clostridia bacterium
GTACCGAAAAGCTTATAGAACAAGGTATGGATAAACTTATGGAGGGCAGAACGGTATTCGTTATCGCGCACAGACTCTCCACCGTAAGGAACAGCCACGCGATAATGGTGCTCGAACACGGCGAAATTATCGAAAGGGGCAGCCACGAACAGCTTATCGCCCAAAAGGGTAAATACTACCAGCTCTATACGGGCGCGTTCGAACTCGAATAATAAAAAATTTCAAACCCGACGGCTTAGTTTTAAGCCGTCGGG
This sequence comes from uncultured Clostridia bacterium, assembly GCA_964598465.1. Classification (GTDB taxonomy): domain Bacteria; phylum Bacillota; class Clostridia; order Christensenellales; family Borkfalkiaceae; genus Coproplasma. The sequence continues at coordinate 255 of CAZRCE010000021.1, forward strand.
TTTTTTTATACATTAAAAAATCAACGCTCGGGTAATAGTACAAACTGTCTGAAACATAGATTATAAAACTTCCAAAAAATGAGGTAATTTTATGTTTTTCGACGTTTTGGGTTTACTTTTAAGCAAAATTTTCTTCTTCACGGGCGCGGTGCAGGGTAAAGGCACTTTCCCCAAACCGCTTTCGCCCGAGGACGAAAAGAAATATCTCGAGCTTGCGCGGGCGGGCGATAAAAACGCAAAAAATATTCTCGTCAAGCATAATATGCGGCTCGTCGCGCACATAGTCAAAAAGTATTCGGGCTCTGCGGAAACGGACGATTTGCTGTCCGTCGGCTCTATCGGGCTAATCAAAGCCATCAACACCTACCGCGAGGGCAAGGGAACGCAGCTCGCAACCTACACCGCGCGGTGTATAGAGAACGAAATTTTAATGCTTCTGCGCGCGGGCAAAAAGCACAGGAGCGTGGTTTCGCTATCCGACCCCGTCGGCACGGATAAGGACGGAAACGAGCTTACGGTTATGGATTTGCTCGCGGAAAAGGAAGAAAACGTCTTTTCGCAGGTGGAAAAGTCCGTCCAGCACGAAAAATTCGTCAAGCTTTTAAAAGACATTCTCAATATGCGCGAATACCGCATAATTTCGTTGCGGTACGGTCTTGAAAACGGCGTGCCGTTGCCCCAGCGCGAGGTTGCGAAAATGCTCGGAATTTCGCGCTCGTACATTTCGAGAATAGAAAAACGCGCTATCGAAAAGGCGAGAAAAAACATAAGCAAGGAAGATTTTTTCGGCGATTGAGTTCAAACTGTTGCTATAAACGGAAATAATTGGTATAATCAAAAGAAAACTAATTCGGGAAAGGGTAAAATGGGTATTTACGAAGAACTCAAAGCGCGCGGACTCGTTGCGCAGGTTACGGACGAGGAGGAAATAAGACAGCTCATAAACGGCGGCGGCGCGAAATTTTACATCGGTTTCGACCCTACGGCGGACAGTCTGCACGTCGGTCACTTTATGGCGCTCTGCCTCATGAAAAGGTTACAGCTCGCTGGCAATAAACCCGTCATTTTGTTGGGCGGCGGCACGGGCTATATCGGCGACCCTACGGGCAGGAGCGATTTAAGGGCAATGCTCACGCCCGAAACGATAAAGCACAACTGCGACTGTTTCGTAAAGCAGATGTCGCGCTTTATCGAATTCGGCGAGGATAAAGCCCTCGTCGTGAACAACGCGGACTGGCTTTTAAACTTGAACTATATCGAGCTTTTGCGTGAAGTGGGTACTTGCTTTACGGTAAACACCATGCTCCGCGCCGAGTGCTATAAACAGAGAATGGAAAAGGGGCTCAGCTTCCTCGAATTCAACTATATGATTATGCAGGCGTACGACTTCTATCATCTCAACGAAAAGTACGGCTGCAATATGCAGTTCGGCGGCGACGACCAGTGGAGCAATATGCTCGCGGGAACGGAGCTTATAAGGAAGAAGACGGGCAAGGACGCTTACGCAATGACCCAGACCCTGCTTTTGAACAGCGAGGGCAAGAAGATGGGCAAGACGGCGAAGGGCGCGGTCTGGCTCGACGAAAGCAAGACGCCCGTTTACGATTTCTATCAGTACTGGCGCAATATCGACGACAACGACGTAATGAAATGCATAAAGATGCTCACCTTCCTTCCAATGGACAAAATAGCCGAAATGGAGGAATGGGACGCGTCGAGAATTAACGAGAAAAAGGAAATTCTCGCCTACGAGCTTACTTCGCTCGTACACGGCAGGGAAAAGACGGATATCGCCGTTGCGCAGGCTAAGGCGGCGTTCGGCGGAAGCGGCGAAAATATGCCCGAAAAGCAGGTTAAGGTGGAAGCCCCGACGGTCGTAAACGTTCTCGTCGCGGCGGGCATTTGCTCGTCCAACGGCGAGGCGCGCAGGCTCGTTCAGCAGGGCGGCGTAAGCTTAAACGAAGATAAAGTTACCGATTTCAACGCGCCCGTTGCCGACGGCGACGTTATCCACAAGGGCAAAAAAGTTCACCTTAAAATAAGGCTCGTATGAAAACGGAACGGAATTATCTTTCCGTTTCGGGCGAATGCGTAACCGAAAAGATAATTGAAAAATCTCGGTTTATAACTACTTCCCGCCACGTGGAAAGCGAGGAGGAAGCGCGGGCGTTTATTAAAGAGATTTCGGATAAATACCGCGACGCAACTCATAATTGCTACGCATATATATGCGATTCAATAGGAAATTTCCTTAGGTTTTCCGACGATAACGAACCGCAGGGCACGGCGGGTATGCCTATGCTCGAAGTGCTTAAAAACAAATCGCTGTATCAGACGGCGGTAGTCGTAACCCGCTACTTCGGCGGTATCAAGCTGGGCGCGGGCGGGCTGGTCAGGGCGTATTCGTCGAGCGTAGCGGAAAACCTCGCCGCGGCGAAAACCGTTTCCTACGAGGTGTGCGCGGAAAGCACTTACACGGTTGACTATCCGGCGGTGGACGCGGCTATGCGTTATTTCGCCGAGCGGGGCGCGGACCTGCTTAACTCCGACTACGGCAACGAAGTAGTCTTTATCGTGGCGGTTAAAAAGGCGGTAAAGGAAGATTTCGACAAAGCCCTTTCCGACAGACTTAACGGCAGGGTGAAGATAGGCGAAAGTAAAGAATATTATTTTCCGTTCGGGATATAGAAAAAGCGGAGCGCCGTGCGAATTTTCGCACGGCGCTCCGCTTTATTGTGATTTTACTTTATTTCTCTAATCCAGCCCTCGGGCGCTTCTATCTCGCCCATCTGAATACCCGTTAAGGTATCGTAAAGCTTTTTCGTTATCTCGCCCATTTTATCCATACCGGAGGGGAACACGATTTCTTTGCCGTGGTCGTAAATTTTCCCTACGGGCGAAATTACCGCCGCCGTACCGCAAAGACCGCATTCGGCGAAGTCTTTAACTTCTTCCAGCTTCACCCGTCTGTGCTCGACTTTGAGCCCGAGGTAGTGCTCTGCGACGTAGCAAAGCGAACGGCGCGTAATGGAGGGGAGTATGCTGTCCGATTTGGGCGTAACCACCATGCCGTCTTTCGTCACGAAAATAAAATTCGCTCCGCCCGTTTCTTCGACGTACGTTCTCGTACCCGCGTCGAGGTACATATTCTCGTCGAAGCCGTTCTCGTGCGCGTCCACGATTGCGTAAAGGCTCATCGCGTAGTTCAAGCCCGCCTTGATATGCCCCGTGCCGTGCGGCGCGGCGCGGTCGAAATCGCACACGCGTATGGTTATGGGCTTTACGCCGCCTTTAAAGTAAGGACCTACGGGCGTCGCGAAAAGTCTGAACTGATATTCCTGCGCGGGCTTAACGCCGATTACGGGCGACGAGCCGAATATAAACGGTCTTAAATACAGCGTCGCGCCGCTCCCGAAAGGGGGAACGAATTCGCGGTTCGCCGCAACGACTTTATCGACTGCTTCCAAAAACTTTTCTTCGGGCAGGGGCGGTATTTTAAGCCTTTCCGCCGAATTTACCATTCTTTCGGCGTTCAGGTCGGGGCGGAAGGTAACTATTCTTCCGTCAGCGGTGGTGTAAGCCTTTAATCCCTCGAACGCCGTCTGCGCGTATTGCAGAACGCCCGCACATTCGGAAATAACGACTTTATCGTCCGAGGTAAGCTTGCCCTCGTCCCATTTTCCGTCTTTGAACTCCGCAACGAAGCGGTAGGGCGTTTTTATATACCCGAAACCGAGGTTTTTCCAATCTATATCAGCCATAACAATCCCCGTGGAAATTTTTCTCATATTATACGCCCGCGCCGCCGTAATGTCAAACGCGTAATTGACAAAAATACGGTCGGGTGCTAAAATTGAAAGAAAAACGGAGGAATACTATGTCGCAGATAACTTCTATCGAACCTCAGGTTAAAGATAAAAACCGTTGCAACGTGTACGTTGACGGCAGATTTTACTGCGGCATCAAGCTCGAAGTCGCCGTAAAGTACCGCCTTAAAGCGGGTATGCAGATAGATAAAAAGGAGCTTGACGAGATACAGCTCGAAACGGAAAAGGCGCAGGCGCTCGACAAGGCTATGACGCACATTTCCGCCACTATGAAAACTGAAAAGCAGATGCGCGACTTCCTCGCGAAAAAGGGCTACGTTCAGGCGGTCTGCGACTACGTTCTGGAAAAACTGTATTATTACAATTTTATCGACGATTACGCTTATTGCAGGGCGTATGTGAACAGCGTTTCGGGCAAGGGCAAAAAAGCTCTGGAAGCCGACCTGATAAAGCGCGGCGCAAAGCGCGAAGCGATAGAGGAAACGCTCTCAGACTACGAGGAGAACGACGACGAGGTTTTCGCCTTGCTCGAAAAATATCTTCGCGGCAGGGACCGCACGAAAGAAAATATATATAAAGGCGTAAAATACCTTTTAAGCAAAGGATTTTCCTACGACGCGGCGAAGTCCGCGGCGGAAAGGCTGGGCGGCGATGAAGATTATTAAGCTTTACCGCGTGGACAGCACGAACGAATACTGCAAGCGGCTGAATAGGGAAAACGCGGTCGTCTGCGCAACCCGTCAGACGGCGGGTAAGGGCACTAAGGGCAGAAGCTTTTCGTCCGAAAAAGGCGGGCTTTACGTTTCCGTTATGAGAACGGAAACTTGTTTCGACCCCGCCCGCGCGTTCGCAATAATGATAAACGCGTGCGTTGCGGTTTGTAAAACGGTGGAAAGCTTTTCGCTTAAACCTACGGTCAAATGGGCGAACGACGTTCTCGTCGGCGGCAGAAAAATCTGCGGCACGCTGATAGAAAACACCGTGCTTTCGGGCGGTAAATTCCGCTCGATAGTGGGTATGGGCATAAACGTAACCAACCGCCTTCCCGACGAGCTTAATGAAGTAGCCACGAGCATTTTCAAAGAGAGCGGGAAGCGTTTTAGCGTGCGGGCGGTAAGAGAGAAGCTTTTGAAATTTTTATCGCAAAGCTACACCGTCGAAGATTATAAAAGCTATATCGACTGGTTCGGAAAGACGGTAACTTTAACTACCGCGCAGGGCGATGTGAAAGCGGTTGCCATAGACGTTGCGGATGACGGCAGGCTCGTATGTCTGATTGACGGAAAGACCGAATATATCAGCAGCGCCGAAGTGAGTTTAAGGTTTTAAAAATGGAAAAATATCTTTCTAACGCGGAGATGCGCGCTGCGGATAAAAACACGATAGAGGGCGGCGTTTCGGGCGAGGAGCTTATGCTCCGCGCGGGCAGGGCAATCGCGGACGAGGCTGAGCGTGCCGCAAGGCGGCTTCATTCGGGCGTACTCGTAGTATGCGGTACGGGCAATAACGGCGGCGACGGTTACGTTTGCGCGCGCGAGCTTTTAAACCGCGGTACATCCGTCAGCGTATTCGCTTTAAGCGGTAAGCTTTCTGACGACTGCGCCCGAGAAAAGTCGCGCTATAAGGGTGAATATACCGATAAAATAAGCGGTGCGGTAATAGTGGACTGCATATTCGGAACGGGGCTTTCCCGCGAGGTGGAAGGGGAGTTTGCGGACGCGGTAAACGCAATAAATTCAAGCGGCGCTTTCGTTATTTCCGCCGATATCCCGAGCGGCATAAACGGCGATAACGGAAAGGTTCTCGGCTGTGCGGTACGCGCGGATTTAACCGTTGCAATCGCCGAAAAAAAGCTCGGTCATATTCTCGGCGACGGGGCGGACTACTGCGGCGAAGTCGTAAAAAGGGATGTAGGCATAACCGCTTCGGGTAATTACGCCTGCGCGCCGTCGGAAGAAGATATAAAAAAATTTTTCCCGAAAAGAAAGCTCAATTCCCACAAGGGAACTTACGGCTCTGCAAATCTTTTCGTCGGCAGCGAAAGATATACGGGCGCGGCGTGCCTCGCTTTGGACGCGGCGTTAAGGTCGGGTTGCGGCTACGTAAAATTGACGGGCGGCGAACGCCTTAAAAACGCGTTAGTTGCGGCATATCCGCAGGTCATTTACCTTTCTAAGCCCGATTTTACGGCTGATTGCATAGCCGTCGGCTCGGGTTGCGGAAGGGAAGAAGGGCTATATGCCGAATTAGAAAATATCCTCAAAAATTATAAGGGCAAGCTCGTCCTCGACGCGGACGCGCTGAATATTATAGCGGAGCGCGGAACGGAAATTCTCAAAGATAAATCCTGCGAAGTTTTAATTACCCCTCACGCCAAAGAGTTCTCGCGCCTTACCAAAAAGAGCGTGGAAGAAATTCTTTCCGACCCGACAGGGTGCGCACGTTCTTTCGCGCGTGAGCATAAAATAACAGTACTGTTAAAGGGTCACGCCACGGTGATATGCGACGGCGTAAGTACGCACCTCACGGCACGCGGCGACAGCGCGCTTGCAAAGGGCGGCAGCGGCGATATGCTTACGGGGCTTATCTGCGGCGCGTGCGCCCGCGGGCTTTCGGTTTTCGAGGGCGCGTTATCGTCCGCGTTCGTTCTCGGTAAGGCGGCGGAGGCGACCTCTTTACGGCTTTCCGCGTACTGCGCGACCGCGCAGGATATTTTAAAAAATTTGTCCGTTGCGATAAAAGACTTGACAACCTGATTTCAGGGTGATATCATAATCTCGTTGAAAGGGAGTAGTTATAAGGTAAACCTCGTCATCACGGCGCAACCGCTCGGGGTTTAACACCGTATTAATTTCGGTAACAAGACTTTTAACTTAAAGTGATTTAAGTTAGAAGTCTTTTTTATTTTCGGAGAAAACCGATTATAAAGTCGGAGAGAAATAACTATAATTAAGGTGAGTTATGGTACTAAAAGCAATAGGTTACGTTTTATTACTTATCGTCGGTTTCGTTCTGCTTGTCAAGGGCGCGGACTTTTTCGTGGACGGTGCGGCGGGAATAGCGAAGAAGCTTAAAGTTTCAACCTTTATAATAGGTCTTACCGTCGTTGCGCTGGGCACTTCCGCACCCGAAGCCGCGGTGTCGATTATCGGCGCGGTTCAGGGCGAGGGCGAAGTTATTATGGGCAACGTTCTCGGCAGTAATATGCTCAATATTCTGCTCATTCTCGGTCTGTCCGCAATTATAACGGCAATCCCCGTGCAGAAAAGCTCGCGCTATATCGAAATTCCTTTCCTTATAGCGATTTCCCTTTTGTTTCTCGTCCTCGGCGATATCGGCGACGCGTTCGAGTGGTACGACGGACTTATTCTGATTGCGCTGTACGCCGCGTTTATGACTTATACGATAATTATGGCTAAGCGCAACAAGCCCGCGCTTATGGAGGAAGCTTCCGCGGTTTCCGTTGCGGTCGGCGTGAACGAGCAACCGGCGGCGGAGGGCTTCAAGGGCTTTTTAAACAAAGTCAGCGATAAATACGAATACCTTAAAACGAAGGTATGGTTTCTTATAATAATAACGATAGTCGGTCTTGCGATGGTGGTCGGCGGCGCGCAGTTCGTCGTTGACAGCGCTACCTTTATCGCCGAGGACCTTATCGGCATTCCCACGAGCGTCGTCGCGCTGACGGTCGTCGCGTTCGGCACTTCCCTGCCCGAACTCGTAACGTCCGTTTCCGCGGCGAAAAAGGGAGATATGGGCATCGCCACGGGCAACATAATAGGCAGTAATATCGCCAATATTCTGCTCGTCGCGGGCTTGGGTTTCGTAAGCTCGGGTGCAAATCCCGTCGCGTTCGATACGGGCAGCCTTATGGACGGTTATATGTCGATAATCGCGGCGGCGGTTCTGCTCGGCTTCTCTTTCTTCAAAAAGAACAATTTAACGAAGGTCGCAGGCTCGGTTATGCTCGCGCTTCTCGTCGCTTACTATGCTTACAGAATAGTCGCGGCTTGCGGCGGCGCGCCTATGTTGGAAATACCCACGCTATTTTGATTTTCCGTTGAATAAACGCTCGGTTTTCGGTCAACAATATCTCTGAGGCGGTACATATAATATATTAATACTGCCCTACGAGAGGTTGTTATGAATATAAAGCGAGGCGAACTCTATTATGCGGATTTGTCGCCCGTGGTGGGCAGTGAACAGGGCGGAGTAAGACCCGTGCTCGTCGTGCAGAACGACGTCGGGAACAAATATTCCCCGACGGTGATTGCCGCGGCGGTAACGAGCAAGCTCAACAAAGCGAAACTCCCCACGCACATCGAACTTCCGAGTAAGGAATACGGGCTGGCGAAGGATTCCGTAATTTTATTGGAACAGATACGGACGCTCGATAAAAGGCGGCTCAAAGAAAAAATAGGCGAGCTGCCGATATCGACGATGTCCAAAGTCGATAAAGCTATTTTAATAAGTCTTGGTTTCATTAAATAACTAAGCGCGGGGTTTTCTCCGCGCTTTAATTTTTATATTAAATTACTTCAAATCACTTTTATTTTTCCGTGGTAATGTGCTAAAATAAGAATATGGCGAAGTTAAAGGTAAAAATTGGCTTAGGCAAGATAAGCTTTATAATGATAGCCGTGTTCGCGGCGCTGTTGACTTGTGACCTCGTTTTAAAGGGCTGTGAAGAAGCGTACGGCTGGAACTTTACCGTAATCCCGAATTTTATCTGGGTGGAGAGCGGCAACCGCAATTTCGGCGCGGCGTTCAGCTTTCTCGCCGGCACGGGCTGGGGCGGCGTTTTCTTTATCGTGATTACGATAATTATGTCGCTTGCTATTATCGCGGCGTTTATATTCGTGCCCGATAAATTCGTCTTATTAAAGCTTGCAATGGCAATGATACTTTCGGGCGCGATAGGCAACCTCGTGGACAGAATTGCTTTCGGCAACGTGCGCGATTTCGTATGGGTAAATATGCTCGGCCACCCCGCGTGCTGTAACTTTGCCGATTTCTGGATAGTTTTCGGCGTGATATTAGCCGCGCTCGATATGCTTTTCTTTAACGAATGGGCGGTAATCCCGCTCACTAAAAAAGCCAAAGCCGCCGCGAAGCAGCGCGAGGAGGACGAGCGGTTAAAGGAAGAAGCGGACGAAAACGGCGGTACAGAGGAAAAGTAAAGTGGAAAAATTGCTCGTCGCCGAAGAAAAATACGACCGCGCGGACGTGTTCCTAAGCGAAAATCTCGAAGGGTTTACCCGCTCGCAGGTGAAAAAGCTCTTTTCGGACGGCGGCGTTTACGTTAACGGCAAGCCCGCCAAGCCATCGCAGTCGGTATCCGTCGGCGACGGCGTTCGGTTCGAAGTCCCCGAATTAAAAGAGTGCGCGGCAAAGCCAGAGGATATTCCGCTCGATATAGTTTACGAGGACGAGGATATCGCCGTAGTAAACAAGCCGCAGGGGCTTACCGTTCACGTTGGCAACGGAGTGTACGAAGGTACGCTCGTGAACGCGCTCTTATTCCGTCTTAACAGTTTAAGCGGCATAGGCGGCGTAATCCGCCCCGGCATAGTGCATAGAATAGACAAGAACACCTCGGGGCTTCTGGTCGTCGCGAAGAACGACGCGGCGCATTTGTCCCTCGCAAAACAGATAGAAGAAAAGACCTGTCATAGAACCTATCTCGCCCTTTTGGAGGGTAATTTAAAAAGCGATAGCGGCACGGTTACGACCTATATAGGAAGAAGCCCGACGGATAGGGTGAAAATGGCGGTAGTTGCGCCCGACAAGGGCAAAATCGCGATAACCGATTACAAGGTTTTAAAGCGTTATTCGGGCAATACTTTGTGCCGTTTCGATTTAAAGACGGGCAGAACGCATCAGATACGCGTCCATGCGAAGCACCTCGGCAACCCCGTGGTAGGCGACGATGTTTACGGCGTAAAGAAACAGAAATTCAATTTAAACGGTCAGCTTCTGCACGCGTGGCGGCTCGAACTGACGCACCCCAAGACGGGCGAAAGAATGACTTTTTACGCGCCGTTACCCGATTATTTCAAAAAAATTCTTTCCACGCTCGGAAAAAAATCGTAATTCGCTTGCTAATAGCGGAATTAACTGCTAAAATTGAGATACAAATAAAAGGAGTGTTTAATTTATGGCAAAGAGAACAAGAAGAACGACTACGACTTCCACGAGCAACTATTCTCTCGTTAAACCTTTGGCTTTCTGGGGAATAATCATTTCGGGCATAGTCGGTCTGATAACTTTGATAATCAAACTGCTCGTCGCATGCAAAGTAATAACCGGAGCAGGCAGTGCGGTAGGTACGGTAATTAATATTATGAACCTGATTGCAAACCTCGCTTTGTTTATCAGCGTATTCCTCGCGGCGTACGACTATTCGAGAGGTAAGGACCGTACCTGGAGAACGCTTTTCTGGATTTTCTCCATACTTGCGTTCTTAAGTATTCTCGGCTTCAATATCATAGGTATGATATTCGGCGTTTAATTTCGGTAAATGCAGCGGTTTGCGCTAGGTTTAGCGCAAACCGCTTTACTTTTTAACGGATTTAATTTATAATATATCAGTAAAAAATTTCAAGGTAGTTTAGTATGGCTAACCCCCTTATAGCGATAGTCGGCAGACCAAACGTCGGCAAGAGCACGTTCTTCAATAAAGTAGCGGGCAGAAAAATTTCCATAACCGAGGACCGTCCCGGCGTCACGCGCGACAGGCTCTACGCCGACGCGGAGTGGTGCGGCAGGGCTTTTTCCATAGTTGACACGGGCGGGCTGGAACTTAAAAGCGAAGACATAATGTGGCGCGAGATAAAAAAGCAGGCGGAAGTCGCCGTCGAAACCGCGCAGGTAATCCTCTTTTTCGTTGACGGAAATGAGGGGCTTACCTCGTCCGATTACGACGTCGCGGATATGCTCCGTCGTTCCTATAAGCCCGTTATGCTTATCGTCAACAAGATAGACGATTATTCGGAAGAAAAAATTTACGAATTTTATTCTTTGGGTCTGGGCGACCCTTACCCCGTTTCCGCCGAACACGGCACGGGCGTGGGCGACGTTCTCGATAAGGCTCTGGAGCTTTTGGGCGAGTATATCCCCGAGGAAGACAACAGCGTTAAAATAGCCGTAGTCGGCAAACCCAACGCGGGCAAATCCAGCCTTGTGAACAGGCTTCTCGGCTTCGAGAGGAGTATAGTTACGGACATTGCTGGAACGACCCGCGACGCAATCGACACGCGCTTTACTTACGACGGCAAGGAATATACGATTATCGATACGGCGGGCATAAGAAAGAAAGCCAGGGTCGAGGACGACGTCGAGTATTATTCCGTAATGCGCGCGTTCGACGCGGTGAGAAGGGCGGACGTCTGCGTTCTCGTCGTGGACAGCGTGCAGGGCGTAACCGAACAGGATACGAAAATTATCGGCTACGTACACGAGCAGGGCAAGCCCTCCGTAATCGTAATGAATAAGTGGGACTTGGTCGAAAAGAACACGGGCACGATGAACGAGTTCGAGAAAAAGCTCGCGGAAGATTTGAAATTTATGGACTATTTCAAGTCCGTTTACGTTTCCGCAAAGACGGGACAGCGCACGGAAAAAATTATGGCGGCGGTTGACGAGGTGTACGCAAATTCGCGCCTCCGCGTTCAGACGGGCGTATTGAACGACGCTCTTTCCGACGCTATGCGCGCAAACGAGCCGCCCTCGTACAACGGCAGGCGGCTCAAAGTCTATTATTCCTCGCAGGTTGCCGTCGCTCCGCCGACCTTCGTACTGTTCTGCAACAGCACGGAGCTACTGCATTTCTCCTACGAACGCTATCTCGAAAACGTTTTAAGGAAAACCTTCGGCTTTTCGGGTACGCCCATAAAAATAGTAACGAGAGAGAGGCGGGACGACTGATGAAAGAACTTGCGTTTTCCTCCGTCTGGTACTGGTTTTTACTCGGCGGTGTAATAAGCTATCTTATAGGCTGTTTCAATTTCGCCGTGCTTATTTCGAAAATTAAAAAGCACGATATCCGTACGGAAGGCAGCGGCAATCCCGGCACTATGAATATGTCGCGCACTTTCGGGCTTAAAATAGGCGTAATCAATTTCCTTTGCGACGCGTTAAAGGGTGCAATCCCCGTTTTATGCGGATATCTGATTTTCAAGGATTTCGTTTTCGAAGGCTCTCCCGTTGCCGTTTCCGATTTCGCACGCTACCTTTTCGGCGCGTGCGCGGTAATAGGACACATATTCCCCGTGACTATGAAGTTCAAGGGCGGCAAGGGAATTGCCACGACTTTCGGGCTTTTCTGGTGCGGGCTGTCGTGCGAGGCGTGGTGGTATTTCTTTATCGGGCTTCTCGGCGTGGTAGGCATATTTCTGTACATTGCCTTTACGGAGTGGGGCTCGATGGGCTCGCTTCTCGGCGTATCGGGGTTTACTATATGGCAGGCGGTAATTCTCGTTATCCGCTATGCGGAAAGTCTTTCGTCCGTATTCGTGATAGTCGTGCTTATGCTGCTTCTGGCGATTAACCTGCTCACCTGGATAGCGCACCGCAAAAACCTCGTGCGGCTGATGGCGGGGGAAGAACACCGCACTTCGGTAAAGAAAATGATTAAAAAGAAAAAAAATAAGGCGTAAAAAATTAGCGGCAAGCCGTTCGGCTTGCCGCTTTAAATTTCAATCGTCTTTCTTTTCGCCTCTCTCGCTGTTTATGCGGTACTCGATTTTCGGGTTCGCGTCGATAACGCCCTGCACGAAATCGTTGTACCATTCGTCTTTCACGACGATAACTATAAATGTTTCGTCGGAAAAAGTCACCGCAAGCTTGTTCGTCGCTCTGTCCAATGTGATAACTTCGACCTTTTCGAGGTCGTATTTGCTCTTTATAAACCCGAAGCTCGTAATCAGCGTCTTGTCCTTAATTGCGTAGTAGGAAGAAGTGAGAATACTGATAAGCAAGGGCGTAAGTATCGCCACGACGAGGAACATCAGGCTGTACTGAATTATGGGGTACGCCTTGTTCGCCGCCGCGCCTATATCCGCCGTCAGACAGAAGTAGAGGTTGAGTGCGAACGCTACGCCGCACAACACTATTCCGAGTATAATGAAAGTCTGAATAAGCTTTGTAAAACGGTATTTGAAAACCTTCATAACGCAATTATATCCCAAAAACGGAAAAAACGCAAATATAAGTAAAGGGGAATTTGCCGTTTCACCCTCTATAAACTTGAAATTTTTGCGTTTTTATTATATAATTTTAATTAACACACTTATTTTAAAGGGAATTATTATGATTAAGCTTATCAAAGGCGGCGTTTACTATATGGGCGGAAGCCTCGTAAAGGAAAGCGTTGCGTTCATGGTGGAAGCGAAAAAGGCGAAAGCCGTTAAAGGCACGCTCGCGTACTCCGTACTTTCCGCGCACAACAAGGGCTGGGAGGACGACCTTAAAATCAAGTTCGACGCGCTCGCTTCGCACGACATAACCTACGTCGGAATAATCCAGACCGCGAAAGCCTCCGGGCTTGAAAAATTCCCCGTGCCTTACACGCTCACGAATTGCCACAATTCGCTCTGCGCTGTAGGCGGCACTATTAACGAGGACGACCACGTTTTCGGCCTTTCCGCGGCAAAAAAATACGGCGGAAATTTCGTTCCCCCGCACCTTGCGGTAATCCATCAGTATATGCGCGAGCAGGAGGCATTCTGCGGCGGAATGATACTCGGCTCGGACAGTCACACCCGCTACGGCGCGCTCGGCACTATGGCGGTCGGCGAAGGCGGACCGGAGCTCGTTAAACAGCTTTTGGGTCAGACTTACGATATCAAGCGCCCGCAGGTCGTAGCGATATATTTAAAGGGCAAGCCCAAGAAGGGCGTAGGCCCGCACGACGTCGCGATAGCCCTCGTCGGCGCGACTTTTAAGAAAGGTTTCTTAAAGAACAAAGTCGTGGAGTTCATAGGACCGGGAATAAAAAATCTTTCTATGGACTTCCGTTGCGGCATAGACGTTATGACAACGGAAACGACCTGCCTTACGAGCATTTGGGAAACGGACGAGGTTACGCGCGAATTTTATAAAATTCACGGCAGAGAGGACAAGTTTAAGGAAATGCACCCCGCCGACCCCGCATATTACGACGGCGCGGTGGTTATAGATTTATCCCGCATAGAGCCTATGATAGCCCTTCCGTTCCATCCGTCCAACGCCTACACGGTTAAGGAAGTTATCGAAAACGCGAACGATATTTTGGGCGAAGCGGAAGCCCGCGGAAACGAACTTAAAGGCGCGTTCAAAAAGCCTTTCCGCCTTACGGATAAGATAAAGGACGGCAAGGTGAGGGTAAGCCAGGGAATAATCGCGGGCTGCGCTGGCGGCAACTACGAAAATATTGCGGAAGCGGCGGAAATTCTGCGCGGCGCGAGCTGCGGCTACGACGAGTTTTCGCTCTCCGTATATCCTCAGAGCCAGCCCGTGTTCAAATGCCTTGCGGATAACGGCTACGTTTCCGCGTTAATGCAGTCGGGTGCAATCGTCAAAACGGCTTTCTGCGGACCTTGCTTCGGCGCGGGCGACACCCCCGCGGATAACGGACTTTCGATAAGGCATACCACGCGCAATTTCGAAAACAGGGAAGGCTCGAAGCTCGGCGAGGGTCAGCTTTCGGCAGTCGCGCTTATGGACGCCCGTTCCATTGCGGCAACGGCGGCGAACGGCGGCGTTCTCACCCCCGCGACGGAATATGAATACACGAAGAAAATCAAGAAATACTATTTCGACAAAACCATATACGACAACCGCGTTTACCGCGGCGCAGGCAAAGCGGACGACAAGGCGGAGCTCGTTTACGGCAACAACATCGCGGACTGGCCCGAACAGTATCCGTTGCCCAAGAACCTTCTTTTAAAGGCGGTTTCGGTAATCAAAGACCCCGTAACCACCACGGACGAGCTTATTCCCTCGGGCGAAACCTCGTCGTACCGTTCCAACCCGTTACGGCTTGCGGAATTCGCGCTTTCGCGCAAAGACCCCGCGTACGTGGGCAGGGCGAAAGAGGTCAAAGCCGCGGAGGAACACCGCCGCGCAAACGGCACGCTTCCCGAAGAAGTTTTAAAGGAAGTGGGCATAGAGCTTGCGCCCGATACCGGCTTCGGCAGTGCGGTCGCTGCGGTTAAGCCCGGCGACGGCAGTGCGAGGGAGCAGGCGGCTTCCTGTCAGAGAGTTTTGGGCGGCGCGGCGAATTTCGCAGTGGAATACGCAACCAAGCGTTACCGTTCCAACCTTATAAACTGGGGTATGCTTCCGCTCGTAGCGAAGAATTTCTCTTTCTCGGTCGGCGACTTCGTCTATATCGAGAATGTGAGGGAGGAAGTGGAAAATTGCGGCAGGGATTTCCCCGCAAAGCTTATTTCGGGCGGCAAGGTTAAGACGGTGTATTTCAACCTCGGCGACCTTACCGAGGAAGAAAAGCAGATTATTTTAAGCGGCTGTCTTATAAATTACAATAAGAAGAAATAATCGGACGGAGATGGCTTCGTCTAAACGCGCCGCGCGGAAAATTCCGCGCGGCGCAAAGCAATAATTATGCAATTAAGTAAAATCAGGTGTTTAAACTCCAACGCAATCAAAATTCTCGCGTGCGTTTTTATGGTCATCGACCACGTGGGTTATTTGCTTTTTCCGAATATTCTCGCGCTTCGCTGGGTAGGCAGAATATCGATGCCGCTCTTTGCGTTCACCGTTGCGGAAGGGTGCAGATATACGAAAAACAAAATCAACCACTTTGCGCTGATATTCATTCTCGGCGTAATTTGCCAAATCGTATTTTTCTTCTTTTCCGACGGCAGTCTGAATATGAGCATACTCATAACTTTTTCACTGTCGATAGCGCTGATATACTGTATGCAGTATTTCAAAAAATGCCTGTTTACCCGCGCGAAAGTATTCGATACCGTTTTGGCGGGACTTCTTTTCGCAGCTTCGGTTTTTGCAATCTACGCGATAAACTGCGTCAGATATAGAGATTTTATTATTGACTACGGCTTTTGGGGCACTATGCTTCCCGTATTCGCGGCGCTGTTCGATTTTCGCGGAATTGCTCTGCCCGAAAAACTGAAATTTCTCGACAACCACTATATAAGACTTTTAGCGTTTGCGATAGGGCTGGTTCTTTTATGCCTTTTAGCCGATATCGACAGCAAATACAATCAGTGGTATTCGCTTATCGCGCTCGTACCGCTCGCATTATACAACGGCGCGAAGGGCAGGTTCAATTTAAAATATTTATTCTACGTTTTTTACCCGTTGCACCTCTTAATCCTTGAGGGCATAGCGTTTTTATTATAACGGAATTTTGCAATTAACGGGACGGGTTTTTATGCGCGGAGCGGCGAAGTTCGGCGGCAGAAATTTGTGGCGCTTCGCTTCCGTATCGCCGTCGCGCGGTTGGGTTTGGTTATAGCTCGGTTCGTCCGTGCGCGTTTCGCTTCCCGCCGACGACGCGTACCCGCCCAGCGTGAGCGCGGCGCAAGTCCCCAATAAACATATCAATCCGAATACGCGGTTTCTCATACTAAAAGTATGTAAATTTCAAAAGTCTTTATTCAAACGCTTGAAATTCGTCCGCGACCGTGATAAAATTAGACTACCTGAAGTTAAAGGTTCGCCTGAGAGTGAAGGAGTGAATAGGAATTTTTGCGTAAGGCTTTACCTTGCGCTTACCGTTTCGCACACTCTCGGCAAAGGAGAGTGTTTTTTTATGTCCGAAAACAGACTTGCGGTTTTAAGCATAATCATAGAGGACAGGGAGCAGAGCGCAAAGGTCAACGCGCTTTTGCACGATTTCGGCGAATGTATAGTCGGCAGAATGGGAATACCGTACAAAGAAAGAGGGGTATCCGTAATCTGCGTAGTTCTAGACGCCCCGACCGAAAAACTGAACACCTTGACGGGCAAACTCGGAATGTTGAACGGAGTAAGCGCGAAAACGCTTACCTCGAAGTTATAAGAGGTAAAAGCAATGAAAAAATTTTTAACCTTTCTCGCGGCAATCGCCGCTTTCGTATGTCTTTCGCTCGGCGCGGTTGCCTGTGGCGGTGATAACGGCAAACTCAAAATCTACGCGCCCGACGGCGCGCCCGCTCTCGCAATCGCGCCCGTTATGGACGAATTCGACGCGGAATATACCGTAGTTAACGCAACTACGATACAGAATTTCGTCACTGGCGACAATCCCGAAGCGGATATCTGCGTTCTCCCCGTAAACCTTGCCGCAAAGCTTTTGGGCAAGGGCGAAAATTACCAGATGCTCGGCACGGTCACGCACGGCAATCTGTATCTTCTTAAAAAGGGCAACGCTCCCGACTTAACCGCGGACAATCTCATATCTCTCGTCGGTAAAACCGTCGGCGTTATCAATCTCGCACAAGTCCCCGGTCTTACCTTCAAGGTTATTTTGAACGATAAAAACATACCTTACGCCGACCTGAACGGCGCGCCCGCAGCGGACAAGGTGAACTTAAAATCCGTCAATGCGGAGGAGGTTCTGCCAACGGATACGACCTGCGATTATTTCGTCGTTGCCGAGCCTGCGGCAACTCTCAAAACGACCAAGACGAACGGCAAGCTTTCCTTTGCGGGTAACTTGCAGGAGCTTTACGGCGGCGAGGACGGCTACCCTCAGGCAGTGGTCGTGGCTAAGCGCAGTCTTATAGAAAACGACAGGGCTGCGGTTATCGGTTTTATGGATAAGCTTTCAACGGCGGGAAACCGCATAACGAACGGCGAAATGAGTTTTGCGGAAGTCGTGGCGGCAATAAATGCGCATATGACCAGCGGTGCGGAAAGCTCTTTAAACGCCGAAAACCTCAATATGCAGGCCTATAACAACTGCGCGGTAAAATTCGTAAACGCGGCGCAGAGCAAGGCGGCGGTGAACGCTTTCCTTGAAAAGCTGATTGCGGTAAGCGCAAATTCCGCCGCAACCGTTTCCGACGGGTTCTTCTTTATAGCCGACTGATAAAATGTTTAATGAATATTTCAGAAAAAACAAACTGAATATAATCTGTTCGCTGTCCGCGCTCGTTTTAATGTGGCTTATATGGATAGTCTTTTACTACGCCGTAAAAAACGACTATATAATTCCGTCGTTTTCCGATACGATGGTGAGCCTCGGCTCGTGCCTTATATCGGTGAGGTTCTGGGCGGCTTTCGGCAATACGCTGTTAAGGACGCTTATAGCTTTCCTTCTATCTTTCGTGCTGGCGGGGGCGTTTGCGGCGCTGTCGTCGCTCAGCGCGGTTTTCGAAAAGACGGTAAAGCCGGTTATGGTCTTTATCCGCACTCTGCCAACGCTCGCGGTCGCGCTCATACTTTTAATCTGGACGACGCCCCGCGTCGCGCCCGCGGCGATAACCTTTTTAGTGCTGTTTCCCATGATTTACGCACAGCTCCTATCGTCGATAGGCGAGATAGACGGCGGGCTTAAAGAAATGGCGCAGGTTTACCGAATAAGTAAACGGGACAGGCTGTTCAAAATTTATCTTCCGCACGTTTCCGTAACGGCGTTCTCTCAGGCTGGCGCGAATATTTCCCTCGGTTTAAAGGTTATGATTTCCGCGGAAGTCATAGCAAATACCGCGGCGAGCCTCGGCGGAATGATGCAAAGCGCCCGTTCTTTTCTGGAAGTGCCGGAGCTTGCGGCGCTTACGCTGTTGTCGGTTGCGCTCGGTTTCGTTTTCGAAATCTCGTTCGGACAGCTCAAACGCATAACGGCGGGGTGGAACGGATGAAATTGCGCAATATCAACAAAAAGTACGGCGATAAAATCATATACGAAAACTTCTCGGCGGAATTTTCCGACGGCGAAATCTGCTGTATTCTCGGCGAAAACGGTTGCGGAAAAACCACGCTTTTGAATATTATGGCGGGACTTACCGATTACGAGGGGGAAGCGGACAAGCTCAGATGCGCGTATATTTTCCAATCCCCGCGCCTCGTTCCAAACCTTACGGTTTACGGGAATTTGCGCCTCGCCTTCTAAGTATTTTTGTTTAATCTTTTCTTTATCTTCGTCACTAGCATCCTTCGA
>CAZRCE010000022.1:0-18242 GCA_964598465.1 uncultured Clostridia bacterium
AGCCTTGATTTTGCCCGTCGAAGGCAGGTGAGGTCCGCGGCAGAGGTCGGTGAAAGAGCCTTGCTTATAGAAGGAAATCACCGCGTCCTCGGGAAGGTCGCGGATAAGCTCGACCTTATACTTCTCGTTATACTTCGTCATAAGCTCCAGAGCTTCCGTGCGGGGAAGTTCGAAACGGGTTATGGGAACGTTGGATTTTATTATCTTTTCCATTTCCGCCTCTATCTTGGCGAAATCGTCCTGGGATATGGGGGTTTTGAAATCGATATCGTAATAAAAACCGTTTTCGATGACCGGACCTATCGCGAGATTGCAGGTAGGGTAAATAGTCTTTACTGCCTGTGCGAGCACGTGCGCGCAGGTATGGCGATAAACTTCCAGCCCCTCCTTATCCTTTAAAGTTACGATTTCAAGGTTGTCGCCGTCGTTAAGCACCGTCGAAAGGTCGCTGAGCTTACCGTTGATTTTAGCGGCTACGGCGCTCCTTGCAAGCCCGTCGGAAATAGCCGCGGCGGCTTCGCTTGCCTGCGCGCCTTTCTTTAATTCGAGTTCGCTTCCGTTTTTAAGTAAAACTTTCATAATACACCTCGTTTAGGACAAAATAAAAAGCCCTTAAACTACGATAGTTTAAGGGCGCAAAAAACATCGTTTGCGCGGTTCCACCTTAATTGCATTAAGCCGCTTTTAAAGGATTTTCCGGAAAGTAACGAAAGCGGTTTCCCTTATCTTCGGGATTACGCCCCTCGCAGCGAACGGAGCGCTCTCTGAAAATCCCTCGGCGGTACTTGTCTTTCAATCCGACAACCCATATCCGAATTTGTAACCATATTAAAACTTTTTTAACGATTTGTCAACAACTTTACGGGGCGAATACGCTTAAATTATTTGCCAAAATTTGCGGGTTGTATTATAATTTATGAAAAACCGATACGGGATAATAATTTTATGGCTTATACCGATTTCAATAAAGTTGAAAAGAAATGGATTGAATACTGGGAGAAAAACGGCACGTTCCACACCGACCTGCACGATTTTTCCAAACCCAAATATTACGTTCTCGATATGTTCCCCTATCCTTCTGGCGCTGGACTTCATATCGGTCACCCCGAAGGCTATATCGCGACGGACATTCTCGCGAGAATGAAAAGAATGCAGGGCTTCAACGTCTTGCACCCCATCGGCTTCGACAGCTTCGGACTGCCCGCCGAGCAGTACGCGATTAAGACGGGCAACCACCCCGAGGGCTTCACGAAAAAGAATATAGAGAATTTCACCGCGCAGATGAAGATGCTAGGTTTTTCCTACGACTGGACGCAGACCGTTTCCACCTGCGAACCCTCCTACTACAAGTGGACGCAGTGGATTTTTAAAAAGCTGTGCGAGGAAGGACTTGCGCGCTACGTCGAAACGCCCGTAAACTGGTGCGAAGAACTGGGAACGGTACTTGCAAACGACGAGATTATAGACGGAAAGAGCGAACGCGGCGGCTTCCCCGTAGTGCGTAAAAATATGAAGCAATGGGTCATCGACATAAACAAGTATGCCGAAAGACTTTTAGAAGGGCTTGAGGAGCTTGACTGGCCCGAGGCTTCCAAGACGGCTCAGCGTAACTGGATAGGTAAGTCGGTCGGCGCGAACGTCGATTTCAAGGTTGACGGAACGGACGAAAAGTTCACCGTTTTCACTACGCGCTGCGATACCTTATTCGGCGCGACCTACTGCGTTCTCGCACCCGAGCACGCTCTCGTGGACAAAATCACCGCGCCCGAGAAGAAAGCCGAGGTTGCGGCTTATAAGGAAGCCTGCGCGAAGAAATCCGACCTCGAGCGCACCGACCTCAACAAGGACAAGACTGGCGCGTTTTTGGGCGCTTACGCCGTGAACCCCGTGAACGGAAACAAGATACCTATTTACATTTCCGATTACGTTCTCACCTCCTACGGCACGGGCGCGATAATGGCAGTGCCCGCGCACGATACGAGGGACTACGAATTCGCTAAAAAATTCGGCATACCCGTAATTCAGGTGCTCGAAGGCGGCGATATCGAAAAGGAAGCTTACACGGGCGACGGAAAGCATATCAATTCCGGCTTCCTCGACGGGCTGGGCAAGGCGGAAGCCATCGATAAAATGGCGGATTGGCTGACTGAGCACGGCTGCGGAAAGAAAGCAATAAGCTATAAACTGCGCGAATGGATTTTCGCGCGTCAGCGTTACTGGGGCGAACCACTGCCCGTTATTCACCTCGAAAACGGCGAGGACGTGCTTTTATCCGACGGCGAGCTGCCCCTCGTTCTGCCCGAAATGGACGACTACAAAGCGCACGGCGGAAACGCCCCGCTCGAAAACGCGAAGGACTGGGTGAACGTTACCGTAAACGGCGTTAAGGGCAAAAGAGAAACGACGACTATGCCCGGTTCGGCGGGTTCGAGCTGGTACTTCTTAAGATACTGCGACCCGCATAACGACGAAGCATTCGCCGACTACGACCTTATGAAATACTGGCTTCCCGTGGATTTCTACTGCGGTGGAAAGGAGCATTTGGTAGGTCACCTCCTCTACTCGCGTTTCTGGACGAATTTCTTATTCGATAAAGGATACGTGCCGTGCAAAGAGCCGTTTAAGAAGCTTTTCCACCAGGGAATGATACTCGGCGAGGACGGCGAAAAAATGTCCAAATCGAAGGGCAACGTAGTCAATCCCGATGATATTATAAATCAGTACGGCGCGGACGTTTTAAGAATGTACGAAATGTTTATGGGTCCCGTTGCCGACACGAAGCCGTGGAATACCGCAAACATCGAGGGCGTTAAAAAATTCATAGACAGAATTTACAGACTGTACGCCGAGCTTGACGTTATCAAGGACGAGCCCAACGCAAACCTCGAAAAGATTTACAACCAGACGGTTAAAAAGGTCGGAGAGGATTACGAAACGCAGAAGGTGAACACCGCGATTTCGCAGATGATGATTTTCGTCAACGCGATATTCAAGGAAATCGCCGACGGACGGCACTTCCCCCGCGCGTATGCGGAAGGGCTTATCAAGCTTTTAAACCCCGTAATCCCCTTTATAACCGAAGAAATATGGACGACCGTGCTCGGGCATAAAAACAGCATCGCATACGAGCCTTGGTGCACCTACGACGAAAGCAAGTGCGGCGAGGACGCGTTCGAATACGCCGTGCAGGTAAACAGCAAGATAAAGACGAAAATTTCCGTTCCCGCTGATATGAGCGCTGAAGAAATAGAAAAGCTGGTAAAAGCGGACGAAACGATTGCTCCCCTTATCGCTGGCAAGCAGATAAAGAAATTTATCCTCGTTCCGAAACGGCTTATAAACATTATCGTTTAATTTGAAACCCCCGCGTTGCGAAAAGCAACGCGGGGGTTTTTCTTTTTGATTTTAAATTAAAGGGTTTCCAAAACCTTTAGAAAAGGTTTAAAGGGTTTCCAAAACCTTTAAAAGGTCGGCAACCGTCTTGATTTCGGCAACCTTATCGTCGGGAATGGTCTTGCCCGTCGTATCTTCGAGGTTCATTAAAAGCTCCACGACGTCGAGGGAATCCGCGCCTAAATCTTTAACGATTTCGCTTTCGGGCGTAACCTTGGAAGCGGGTATTCCGAGCTGTTCGGACAACATTTTTGCAACTTCTTCAAACATATTTTTTTACTCCTGAATAATTAAATTAAGATATTAAAATTTTACCTTATTTTACAGTTTTTGTCAAGCGTCATTTCGCCTGCTTTTTTACTTGCTTTATGGACAAGCCTATTCTCTGCTTCTTTATATCGAGATTGATAATGACCGCCCTGACCTGCTGACCGACTTTTAAGACGTCGGAAGGATGTTTGATATATCTGTCGGTTATTTCCGAAACGTGTACTAGCCCGTCCTGATGCACGCCGATATCGACGAACGCGCCGAAGTCTATAACGTTCCTTACCGTGCCTTCCACTTCCATTCCGACGGCCAAATCCTCAATGCCCATTATGTCCTTGCGGAGAACGCGGGCGGGCAAAGAATCCCTTATATCCCTGCCCGGCTTTATAAGCTCGGTAATGATATCTTTCATAGTGGCTTTGTCGAGTTCCGCGTATTCCGCCGCTTTATCCTCGCCGAAATCCTTGACCTTTTGGGGCAAATCGGAAATCGCTCCGCGTTTAACGTCCTCCGCGGTATAGCCGAAAAGCTGTAAAAGCTTTTCAGCCTTTTTATAACTTTCGGGGTGAACGGCGGTATTGTCGAAAACGTTTTTACCGTCGGGTATGCGAAGGAAGCCCGCGCACTGCTCGTACGCCTTCGCGCCGAGCTTGGAAACCTTTAAAAGCTGGCTTCTCTGCGTAAATTTGCCGTTTTCTTCCCTGTACGAAACGATATTTTTCGCAATGCCCGAATTGAGCCCCGCGACGTATTTCAAAAGCGAAACGCTCGCCGTATTCAAATCCACGCCGACGCTGTTTACGCAGTCCTCCAAAACGCCGCCGAGAACGGCGTCGAGGCGCTTTTTATCCATATCGTGCTGATACTGACCTACGCCTATGGACTTGGGGTCGATTTTGATAAGCTCGGCAAGCGGGTCCTGCAAACGCCTTGCAATGGAAATCGCCGAACGCAAGGTCAAATCGTAATCGGGAAATTCCTCGACCGCGAGCGGGCTTGCCGAATAAACGCTCGCGCCAGCCTCGTTGACTACGGCGTAGCTCACGCTTCTGTCAATCTCTTTAAGAAGGTCGGCGACGAAAATTTCCGTTTCCTTGCTCGCCGTGCCGTTTCCTATCGAAATTATATCCACTTTATGCTTTTCTATCAGCGTTTTAACTATCTTTTTCGCGCCTTCGATATCGTTCTTTGGCGGTACGGGGTAAATTACTGAAGTCGCGAGCACCTTGCCCGTATCGTCCACGACGGCAACCTTACAGCCCGTACGGTAACCGGGGTCAAGCCCGAGCGTAACCTTACCCTTTACGGGAGGCTGCAAGAGAAGCGGGCGCAAGTTCACTTCGAACATTTTTATAGCCTGCTCGCCCGCGCGGTCGGTAAGTATCGCCCTTACTTCCCTTTCTACCGACGGCTCGATAAGTCTGTCGTAACCGTCGTCCGCCGCTTCCCTTATGATTTCGGCGCAAGCTTCGGAGCCGCCCTTTCTGACGTATTTTGAAGCGCAGACCCTCTTTGCAAGGTCGGGATTGAAGTAGAGCTTAACCTTTAAGCACTCCTCTTTTTCGCCGCGGTTGACGGCAAGTATTCTGTGGTTTTTGATTTCGGGAATAAGCTCGGAATAGTCCGCGTACATCGCGTAAGTGCCTTTACCGTCGTCCTTGACCATTTTAACCTGCATTTCGCCGTGGCTTTCGAAAAGCGAACGGAGCTTCTTTCTCAGCTCTGCGTTGTCGGAAATTATTTCAGCTATTATATCGCGCGCGCCGTCGATTGCGCATTTAACGCTTTCGACCTTTTCTCCGTCTATGTATTTTTCCGCTTCATTATAGGGGTCGCCGTTCTGCTCCAAGATAAATTCGGCGAGCGGTTTAAGCCCCTTTTCGATAGCGACGGAAGCGCGGGTCTTTTTCTTCTGCTTGAACGGGCGGTAAACGTCCTCTATTTCCGTCATCGTCGTACAAGCGTTTATGGAAAGCTCTATTTCGTCCGTCATTTTGCCCTGCTCTGATATCGCGGAGCGAACCTCGTCCTTGCGCTTTTGCAGGTTTTTAAGGTATTCGTACCTGTCCGAAAACTGTCTTAAAACCTGGTCGTCGATTGCGCCCGTCATCTCCTTGCGGTAACGCGCGATAAAGGGTATCGTATTGCCCTCGTCCAGAAGTTTGACTACGTTTTCCGCGTGGTCGGGTCTGAGCTGAAATTCTTCCGTTAATTGTTTTACGATTTCCATAATTTTATCCTTCAATTTTGAGGTTTTATCAAAAAGCCCTGAGCGTCGACGTCGTATCCCGTAACGTCGGCGTCTGCGTCCAGACCGTTTACGGCGCGGAGCCAATCGGCAAATTTCCGCTCGTATTTAGCCTTATATTCCTCATTCGCCGTATTTTCGTTTGTGTAGTATTCAATGAGTTGTTTATACAAATTGCCGAGATTATAGTATGAGGTAACGACTTCCCGACCGTTTTTATCGTGGTCAAGCAGCGTGCCTTCGGTAAATCTGCCGTTCAGATTACCGTCTTTGTCTATCGCGGTATTTACTCTTGCCATTATGAACTTGATGTCAACCGACTGGTCGTAACCCGTATAAGTTGAAGACGGCAAGCCGCAAAGTGAAATGTCGGCGCCGAGATAAGCAAGATTTTCGGCGGCGGTTCCGAACGGAACCAGACCGATATACTTTCCTACCGAATCACTACTGTGGAACGCAAGCAATAAATTGTCGTACAGTTTATCGTAAAGGTATCCGCCCGCCTCGTAGTGTTGCGTCCAGGTTTCGTGTTCGCCCAACACCTCGCTCGGGTGTCCTTTCAGAATAATATCGAATTCGTCGCCGTATTTCAAATACGTAAATTTCAACGTGACGAGATAGTCAAGATAATAATTGAAGCAATTTACCTTTTTCGCGTCTAGTACCGTCTGTTCGGGCTTCGTATCGTTTTCGTAATTCGTAGCGAGGTTTAACTGATTTATAAACAGTTGATAATCCGCTTCCGTGCCGAACAGAAAATCCGTCTTATACGTAGAACTCAATTCCGCGTACGAATCGGGAATCTGACTAACGCTCGTTGCGTCCGCATAGCCGAAATCTTCGGCAAAGCCGGGGTACGATTTTACCCTGCTGCTTATAAACACAAGCTTTTTGTCGGGTACCGAAGTTACGTTATCGGATAGGGTCGTGCGGGTCAACGTATTATAAGTGTCGTCGTAATACCTTCCGTACATCAATTTCAGATAACTTTCTTTTTCTGCCTGTTCGAGAGTTCCTACTCTGTCGTTTATGCTTCCGAACACACAATTCAGTTCAATTTCAGTATCTTCTCCGTATCCGTCAAAGCCGATAGCAGAAAGAAGCTTGGTTCTGCAATTTTCCGTACCCAATTCTTCAAGGTAATTTTTAACGCAGTTTTCGTCCTGAAGCAAGAATGAAACGTTATCCATCGTCGCCAAAGGGAAAGAAATATAATAGCCGTTCTCGAGGTCGCTTATTTTATTATCCGTTTTCGATAAAATTCTTTCGGTTTCGGATTTAACGCGGTTAATGTCGCCGAGCATTTTTTCATACGGTTTATCATTCGTCTCGTCCACAGTCAGATTGTTTACGTAAAAATTGCGCAATCCGTTGTACGTTCCTCTGCCGTCCTCGCACAGATAAATATGAAACTGGTTCGAACTCAATCCGGCGTTTGCCGCAAGCCCGAAGCCCCACAAACCCGTATAATCGCAAAGGTAAATATTGAATTTTTCGTTGCCGTAAACGTTCAGCTTTTTAATCTGATTGACGACCGTATCGAACTGAACGTTATTGAAGCCCGTACTTGAATTGTTCGTTGCGTTAAATCCGATATTGTGGAATTTTTCAATTTCGTCTATGCCGTTATACGTCTTGCCTCTTTCGATATAGGCGTAGGTTTCGAAACCGCTTTCCAGACAGTCCAAAGCCGCCAGAACGGGCGGAACTGTTGCCAGCGTGAAAATTATATTATATTCGGTTGTGTAGGATTTGGCAAGCTCGCCGCTGGCGTAAGCGTTTATCCAATCGCTCTCCGTGCCCTTGTAGGCGGGGTGATACTTGCAATAAATTTCGTAATTCGAAAGTCCGTTATCTCCCGTTTCGCCTTTCTCGCCCTGAGGTCCTTGTGCGCCCGTTTCACCTTTTTCGCCTTGCGGTCCCGTTTCACCTTTTGCCGATACTCCCGTATCGACGCCGTCTATAAACCAGTTGCCGTTCTCTCCTATCGTAGGCGAAGAATTTCCGCAACCGGCAAAAGCAACGGTACCAGCTACGCAAAGCAGAGATAAAATCGCACAAATGAATTTCTTCATCCGAATTGCTCCTTTGTAAATTTCTTAATGTATGTAAAAGTTTATCTTTTTATCGTTTTTAAATATTTTTTCTGCTCGTCGGAAAGGCGGAAGCTTTCGCGCGCTTTCTGAATAGCCTTGTTTACCGTTTTATCGTCGAGCGAGGTCGATTTCAAAAATTCAACGCCCTCTTTATAGTGCTTTACGAGCACCTCCGCAACGAGCCACGCCGCCGCCATATGTACGTAGTAATAGCGCGTATCTGCGCGTTCAATCAAGCATAGTACGTACTCTAAGTAATTTTCGTCCAGGTAAAACTGCAAAAGCGTGGTCAACGCGTAACGCTGAAAAAACTCCTTATCCACAGAAAGATATTTTTCGATATAAGGCTTAAATTCTTCCCTGTGGGAAGCAATGCATTTTGCCGAAAAGCAATCGCAGCTCGCCCAGTTGTCTATGAGCGGAACGAGCTTATCCACGACCTTGACAAACTCGGAATAGCCGAGCATAGCCGCGGCGGAAAGCTTTACGAAAGTTACTTCGTAATACTCGTCGGGAAAACTTAAAAGCTCGTACGTAGAGGTCTTGTACTTTTTTGCGATTTTCCTTAAATCGGGAACGCGCACGCCGAGAACGTTTATATTATCGTTTTTCAACAGACGCTTATGAAACGCTCTGTAATTTTCGTCGGATAAACTTTTAAGTTCCGCTAAAAACCGTTCGTAATCCATCGAACCACTCCTTTTCGTCGAACCGCGTGTTCGCGGGGCTTGTGGAAGGCAACCTGCGGTAGGGTACGCGCAAATCCGAAAAATTCTTTTCGAAAATACCGAACGCCGTACCGCCGTTTACGAGCACGGCTTTTACGGGCACTTCTTCCGTAAACGCGCGCACGTTTGCTATCTCGTAATTTCTAATAGTCGCGTCCTGCGAGCCGACTATTTCGCATTGGGTAACGATATCCCAAAGCGCGATTTTGTACTTAATCAGAAAAGCTTTCTTTTCTTCCGTGCTTTCGGGTACGGGCGCGTTGAAATATTTAGCGAGAACGCGCCAGAAACGGTTTTGCGGATTGCCGTAGTAAAACTCCCTCTGCCGACTTTTGACGGACGGGAAACTGCCTAAAATCAGCACTTCGCTGTCGGGCGCGTAAAAAGGCGAAAAACCTTTCTTTATTTCCCCGCTCACAACGGCTTGTCCACTTTGCCGACTACGGCGGTAGCTTTATAACGCTCGTCGAAATTGTATTCTATAGCTTCGTAAACGTCGGAGAGCGTGACGGAATTTATCTTGTTCACCCGCTCCTCAAAATCGTATATCCTGCCGCTGTAGATAAGCTCCTTTCCGTAAAGTAGCATTTGCGAGCTCGTGCTTTCCTGCGCGAAAATCTGGGAAGAGAGAAGCTGTTCCTTGCCGCGCCTGAACTCCTCTTCCGACATATCCTTTTTCTTGATTTCCTTTATACAGTCGGCGATGGCTTCGGCGGACTGCAAATAGTTTTCGCCGTTCACGCCCGCGTAAATGACGAGCGAGCCAGACTGTTCGTAGGTCGTGAGATAGGAATACACGGTATATGCAAGACCGAGCTTTTCCCTTACCGTCTGGAACAGGCGGGACGACATACTTCCGCCGAAAACGGCGTTTAATATGAGCGTGGCGTCCACGAGCCTCTCGTACCTCTTCATCGAGGGATAGGCTATGCCGATATGCACCTGCTCGATGTCTTTCTTTTTATAAAGCTTGCCCGCGCGCATAGATACGTCGAGAACGCGCTTTTTGCCGTTGCCGCGCTTGACACCCGAAAAATATTTTTCGACAAGCCCTTCGGCGACGTCAACCGAGATATTGCCCGCCATCGAAATTACGATATTATCGGCGACGTAGCGTTCGCCCATATACGCCTTGATATCCTCGCGCGTGAAGCCGCGGACATTCTTTTTAGGACCTAAAATGTTTCTACCGTAGTTCTTGTCACCGAAAAACGACTTGCCCAAAAGGTCGAGGCACAAATCGTCGGGAGTGTCCTCGTTCATATTTATTTCTTCTACTACAACTCCCTTTTCCCGCTTCATTTCGTCCTCGGGGAAAACGGAATTCAAGAACAGGTCGGAAAGGATTTCGAACGCTTCCGCCGCGTGTCCCGTGATTGCTTTCGCGTAATAGCAAGTTAAATCCTTACCAGTAAACGCGTTGACCTGCGCGCCGATTGCGTCCATTTCGTCGGAAATTTTAAACGCCGAACGCTTTTCCGTACCCTTGAACATCATATGTTCGATAAAGTGCGAAATCCCGTCCTCCGCGTCCGTTTCCACGCACGCGCCCGTGCCGACGATTATACCCATTGATACGGACATAAGCCCGCTCATTTCCTTGACGATTAGTCTAATTCCGTTAGAAAGTTCCTTGTAGTGTACCATTATTCTCCTAAGTTATAAGAAACGGTAACCGCGGAAAAACCGCTGTTTCTTATGTATTTCAGCACTTCGGGCAAAGCCTTGACCGTGACGTCCATAGGGTGCATAAGCACAAATTCGCCCGAGGTTAAATTTTGCGTAGCGCGTTTTGTGATTAGAGATACGTCGCTGTCGCGCCAGTCTATCGTATCCCTGCTCCACATTATCGTTTTGAGATTTATCGATTCGCAAAAGGTCACGGTGGAATCGTTGAACGCCCCCGAAGGCGGCGCAAACAGCTTTATTTCCGTGCCTAAAATCATATTTAAAAGCTTGACGCTCGGCGTGATTTCCTCCGCGTTCTGCGCGTAGGTCATCTTAGAATGGTCTTTATGGAAATAACCGTGGGAAGCGACCTCGTGCCCGCGCGAGTAGATTTCGCGCACGCAGTCCACGTTGTCGTCCGCCCAGCTTCCGCCGAGAAAGAAAGTGCCCTTCGCTTCGTTTTCGTCAAGAATATCGAGAATTTTAAGGACGTTGTCCGTATTCTGATAGACGTTGAACATTAAGCTTACGCCCTTAGGGTTTTCTTCCGCGCGGTAGTAAAGGCTTTCGTTATCCGACGAAACCGCAACCGCGCTTCCTCCTGCGAAACCTACGAGCGACGTTACGAGAACGGCCGCACAGAGAGCTACGTTTACTATAACCGTTATTAATTTGTTTTTCAATAGTTTACCCCTAAAAAATAAATACTATTAATATTTTATTTCGGTAAACCTGAAAAACGAACAGTTATTTTAAGGTAATTATCGTAACTCCCGTTTCACCCTCGCCGTATTTGCCGAGGCGGTAGCTTTTTACGTTTTTATGGCTTTTAAGTCTGCGCCCGATTGCCTCGCGCAGTTTGCCAGTACCCACACCGTGAATTACTTTTATTTCTTCAAGGTTGTCCGTGACCGCCCTGTCGATAAAATTATCAAGCTCGTACAGCGCTTCCTCCACGGTCATACCTATTAAATTTATTTCGAGGCGGGGAGCTTCCGCCGCGGGCTTGCGGGGAATTTTTACGCGCACCTTGTTTTCGTTTGCTTTTGGCTTTTCGGAAACAATCTGCAGTTCCGAAATTTTACAGCGCATTTTCATTCCGCCGAACGAAAGCAGTACTTCGCCCTTTGCACGGTTAAAGCTTAAAACCTCGCCGCGGTTGCCCGTGGATTTTACGTAGACGGTCGCGCCCTCCTTTATATTGTCCGCGGTCGCGTCCTTAAAGGTCGTAACCGAAACCTCCGCGCCGTCCTCGCCGTAGGATAAATCCTTTAATCTGTTCCTTAAGGCGCGGGCTTTGAAAAGGTCGGTCTGCGAAATTTCTTCCTGCGCGAAAATCTTTTCTATCTCGCCGAGCATTTCCTCCGCCGACGCGGTGCGCTCGTTTATAATCCTGCGGCTCTCCGCACGCGCGCCCGAACGGAGCTTTTCGCGCTCCTTGTTCAGTCTGTCTATTTCGGCGTTGGCTTCCTTTATCTTGCTTTTCCATTCGGCTTCGAGCGCTTCGACCTCCGAAAGCTTTCTTTCGGCTTCGACACGGCTGTCTTCCGCGCGGCGGACGATATTTTCGAACGCCCTTCCGCCCTCGGAGAGATACCCTTCCGCCTTTTCGAGGACTGCGCCGTTCAAGCCCATTCTCCTCGCGATTGCAAGCGCGTTGCTCGCGCCGGGAAGCCCTATTTTTATGCGGTACAGCGGCTTTAAGGTCGCGCTGTCAAACTCCATACTCGCGTTCTCGATGCCGTTCTTCGAATACGCAAATTCCTTGAGCGGCGTGAAATGCGTGGTAACTATTCCGCGGCAACCCTTATCGAGCAGATATTCGACTACCGCTTTGGCTATCGCCTGACCCTCGTCGGGGTTAGTTCCGCCGCCCGGCTCGTCGATTAAAACGAGGCTCTTTTCCGTCGCGCTGTCGCAGATATCTCTTATATTTTTTATGTGGCTTGAAAAAGTGGATAAGCTTTCTTCTATGCTCTGGCTGTCTCCTACGTCGCAGAATATGCCGTCGAAAACGCATACGCTGCTGCCTTCCGCAGCGGGTATGAATATTCCGCACGCCGCCATTAAACAGAACAGCCCCGCCATTTTAAGCGTAACCGTTTTGCCGCCCGTGTTTGCTCCGCTTATTAAAAGAAAATTATAATCCTTTCCCAGCTCTACGGAAACGGGAACGACTTCTTGTTTGTCTATTAAAGGGTGTCTGCCCTTTATAATTTCGATATATCCGCGGTCGTTCACGCGGGGATATGTGCCATTCAATGAGTACGAATACTCCGCGCGGGCATAGTAGCCATCGAGGACGGTGAGCGCGGAAATATCAGTTTCCAGCCTCTCGCGCATTGCTCCGACTCGGGCGGAAAGCGCCTTTAAAATTCTTTCCACTTCCTCCCGCTCGTCTATCTGCAAGGCGACGAGTTCGTTATTCATTTCGAGGACGTATTCGGGTTCGATAAAGAAGGTTGCGCCCGATTGCGAACGGTCGTGAACGAGCCCTTTTATCTTCGATTTATGCTCCGCCTTGACGGGTATTACGAAGCGGTCGCCGCGCATTGTTACGATAGCGTCCTGTAAATACTTGCTGTCGCCGCCCGTGACGTATTCGGAAAGCTTGCTGCGTATGCGCTCGTTGAGGTTTTTAATAGCCGAACGGATTGAATGCAGCGCGTCGCTCGCAAAGTCGCTCACTTCGTCGGTGGACAGAATTTTATCTGTTATATCGTCCTCTAAAAGCTTGTCGTAATAAATCCTTGCCGCGATTTCCTTAACCGCCGTGATTTCGGGGTCGTCTACGGAATTTACGGAAGTATAAGCGAGCCTTGCGGAACGCAGAAGCGCCCTTGCCTCCAAAAGCTCCGCGCAGGAAAGAGCCGAGCCTTTCGAAGCTCTGCCGAGGATATCGGTAATATCGCCGAAGTACTCCACCCTGCCCAGCCCGTAGCGGAAAAGCAGTAAATCGCACTCGTGCGTAACTTTAAGGCGGGAACGCACTTCCTCCAAATCGCAGGAAGGTTCGAGCGAGGAAAGCGCGGAGCGCGTTCCGTCGAGGCACGCGTATTCGGCGCACGCAGATAAAATTTTATTCAGTTCGAGCCTTTCGCAGTTTCTCTTGTCCATAATCAAAGCACGGGATTATCGCCGTGACCCTTAGTGTAGTTTTTAAATATCTTTTTGAGTTTATCCGCATCTCCCGCCGCGGCGCAGATTTCCTTTGCCGAGGGGCTTACCGAACAGTCGATAAGCTTGCCCGTGAAGTCGTTATTCACGACGAGGGGAACGCAGTTGAAAACTTCGAACGCGCAATCGAAAAGCTTATAGCGGCGGAGCGGGAATTTTCTGCCGCCATCGTCCGTGAGCGTATAGCCGCCGCGCATATCGCACGATTTGCAGGTTTTGCCGAACGGACAGTAAATCAAATCCATCAGCTTGATATCGCCTGCGGTGAGATAGAAAGTATTTCCGCCGCATAGCGGCTTTGCTTCCTTTACCGTCAATTCCTTGGAAAGCGCGACGTAGTCGGCGTTAAGTTCGGAAACCGAGAGCGCGTTAGACAAATTGAAACCCGTGCCCGCAAACAGTTTTTTGCCCAGCTCGCGGCAAAGCTGCGCGCCGAAATACCCCTCGCAGTACAGTCCGTCGAAAGATAATGCGAGTTCCTTTATCTTATTCAACTCCGCTTCCCCCGCGAACGGCGGAACGTAGAGGAATTTTTCGCCGACGAAACCGCTTAAAAGCCCCTCGACGGGCGCGGAATAATCCTTCGGCTTCAACACGCCTATATCCGCAGTCAGTCCCGAAAGAACCTCTGCGATAACTGCGGTTTTGTTATTGACTTGTTTACTCCGCGCTATTTCGGGCGCGGGAATACTTGCGGGTGAGTTTTTGACGGAAGCGAGCTTTGCATAATAATCCGCGTAAGTCTCCCGCCTGAACGCGTTGAGCGCGGACGCGGGAATAAACGCGCCGTCGGATATTTCTATTTCGCCGTATTCGGGAACGAAAGGATACAAATCCGTCTTATCGAAGCATTTTTTTATATCTTCCTCGGTCGTAGGGCGTTTCTCCGCGGGCAAAGGCGCAAAATTAGCCCTGTACAGCTTGCCGCCGAGCGTTACTTCCGCTTTATCACCGAGTATGAAACGGGCGGAAAGAGGCGTTTTTATCTTTCTAGTTTCGACTTCCGAAAGTCGTTTATTGAGACGAGTATCCGTTGTTATGAAAGCCTTGTCGCCGTTTTTCGGGCGGCATTCAGTGCGGAGAATAAATCCACCCTTCGTTTCTCCGCCGTAAACCGCGCCGCCTACTTCCTTTCCTTCCCTTAAAATTTTAAAGCCGTCGCCGACGGAAAAGCTCTTTTCGGTAAGGCACACGTTCTTGCCCGAAATATTCTTTACGACACCGACAAATTCTCCTATATGTCCCTGAACTGACGATGATATGAAATTTTTATCCTGACCGAACGCCAGCCCGCGGGTGTAGTTGCCGCGGTTATAGGTGCGCTTCAGTGCGCTTAAATCGTCCGCGGTTTCAACGCCGTTTAATATATTTTTATAATACCGCACCGCCGCCGCTACGTATTCGGGACGGCGCAGTCTGCCCTCTATCTTGAACGAGTACGCGCCCGCCGCGATAAGGTCCTCTATCCTCTCGCCGACGGATAAATCGGAAAGCGATAGCCTGTACGCCTCGTCGTCGAAGCCCGCTCTGTCTATGGAATATTTCTTTCGGCAGGGCTGTTTGCATTTGCCGCGGTTGCCGCTGTTTCCCCCGACGAACGACGAAAAATAGCACTGACCCGAAAAGCAGGTGCAAAGCGCGCCCTGAACGAAAACTTCCGTTTCGATTATCTTAGCGATTTCGCGTATATCTTCTATGCGCGTTTCGCGGGCGAGAATTACTCTGTCAAAGCCGCACTCTTTTGCAAGGCGCGCGCCGTAAACGTTGTTTACGCCCGCCTGCGTGGAAAGGTGAAGCGTTATCTGCGGGCAAACGCGCTTGACGAATTTGCCCAGATACATATCCTGCATAATGAACGCGTCCGCGCCCGCGTTCCACGCCTCAGACATATCGGAAAGGAACTTTTCCGTTTCGCTATCCTTAACGAGCGTGTTCATTGCGACGTAGATTTTAACGCCCACCGCGTGAGCGTGCGCGCACAGGTCCTTAAGCTCGTCGAAGCCGAAATTAGCCGCGCCCGAACGCGCGGAAAATGAAGTTAAACCGAGATATACCGCGTCCGCGCCCGCATTGATTGCGGCGTACGCCGAAGCCGCGTCGCCCGCGGGAGCTAAAATTTCACTCATCGCCGTAATACCCGAATTTTTCTATTACCGCCGCTACCGCGTCCTCGTCGTTGGTCGGCGCGATATAATCGGCGTGCTCTTTCAGCTCGCGCTCGGCGTTCCCGACGGCTACGCCCGTGCCCGCGGCTATTATCATGGGAAGGTCGTTCAAATTATCGCCTACGGCTACCGTGTCCTTTATATCCACGCCGTAATAGTCGGCAAGAAAAGCGAGCGCGCTACCCTTATTGTCGCCCGCGGGAGCAACCTCGACGAGCACGTCCGCGCTGTAAGCTATATCGTATTTATCGTCGAAACGGGATTTGAGCATAGAATATATCTTGCTCCTGTCCTCGGGAAAGCAAAGGCTTGCCACCTTCTGACAGTTGAGATTGTGGGCTTTTATATATTCGTGTACGGGCAAATCCGCGTGCAGAGCCGTTATGCCCGTAATTTCCTGATAGCGTTCGAGATATTCGTTGCCTTCTTCTATACTGGTAAACATATCGTCGCCGCAATAGGCGTTGACGTTATATCCGCACTCCTCCAAGGCGGCGCATATTTCCGCGGCGTCCTCGCATTTAAGCCCGCCGAATTTGATATAGTTGCCGCTCTCTATTTCAGCGATGACCGTGCCCTGACAGGCAACGACCAGACCTTTAAGACCCAACGAACGAACGCGCGGCATAATCGAGGGCATCATTCTGCCCGTACATACCGCGAATATTCCGCCGCTTTCCACGAATTCGGAAATAGCCGCAGCAACGCGCTCGGGGACGGTATGTTCGGAATTTGCAAGCGTTCCGTCGAAATCGGAAACTATAAGTTTTGCTTTGAGTTTTTTCATAAGTCGTTTTCGAAATAAGTTTTAATTCTCTTTGCAAGCTCCGCGCCTATGCCCTCGGTCTTGGCAAGCTCCTCTTCGTCCGCCGTCATAATTTTATCGAGAGATTTGAACCTGTTCATAAGCGCGACGCGCTTCTGCTTGCCCACGCCCTCTATTTCGGACAACACGCTTTCCAGATTGCGCTTGGAGTGAAGGTTGCGGAAATAGGTTATGGCGAAGCGGTGCGCCTCGTCCCTTATTCGCTGAACCATTCTTAGCGAATAGTCGCGGCGGGGTATTTTTACGCTTTCGGGAGAATAGAGAGTAAAAATTTCCTCGTCCTGCTTGGCGAGCGAAATAAGCTCTATCCCCTCCACGCCCGTTTGCCCGAATATTTCGTTTACCGCCGACAGCTGACCTTTGCCGCCGTCGATTACGATTAGGTCGGGCTTGGGGAATTTTTCTTCTTCGTCCGTACCGAGCTTTGCGAGCCTGCGGGATAAAACTTCCTGCAAGGAAGCAAAGTCGTTTGCGCCCTCTACCGTCTTTATCTTAAATCTTCTGTAACTCGTTCTGTCCGCTTCGCCGTCGATAAACACGACCATAGAGCCGACCTTATCCACGCCCGAAACGTTCGATATATCGTAACATTCCATTCTGCGCGGGTACTTTTTCAAGCCCAACTGCTCTTTGAGCCGCTCGCAGGCGTTTACGGTCATATCGTCCTTGTGCTTTATTCTGTCAACCGATTTTTCGAGATAGTCCTTTGCGTTCTCCCGCGCCATATTCAGAAGCGAAGCCTTAACGCCCTGCTTTGCGAGAGTTATTTCCACGGACTTGCCTAGTTTTTCCTTGAAGAACTCACCGACGAGCTCCTTTTCGCAGTAGTCCTCCACGATAAGCTCGGCGGGCGGTTCGTGCGCGGTGTAATACTGGCAGATAAACGAGGTCAGAGCTTCCGCGTCGGATAAGTGAGCTTCGTCGAGCGCAAACGAGCTTCCGCCCTGCATTATGCCCTTTCTCGTCACGAGAACGCTGACCGCGGAATAGAGATTGTTCGTTGAATACGCGATTATATCCGCGTCGATATTTCGGCTGATTGCAGTTATCCGCTTTGCTTCCAGCTTGTCGAGCATGGCGATTTTGTTTTTATAGTCCATCGCAAGTTCGAAAGCCTCGCTCTCGGCGGCGGAAAGCATTTTGCTTTTGAGTATTTCCAGAGCCTCGCCGTAGTCGCCGTCGAGGAAATTCAACGCCTGTTTTACGCGTTTTTGGTAGTCCTCCGCGCTTATCCTGTGCGCGCACGGTGCGGTACATCTGCCTATATGGTAATTTAAGCATTCGCGCTTGGGCTTTGCGCCTATCGCGGTATTGCAAAGGCGGACGTTATATATCAGCTGAACGGTTTCGAGGATATCCTTGTAATTTATCCCGCCCATAAACGGACCGAAATAGCGGCAACCGTCCTTTTTTATCTTGCGGGTTACGGTAAAGCGCGGAAATTCGTCCTTTACGTAAACCTTAATATACGGATAAGTTTTATCGTCCTTTAAAAGAATGTTGTATTTGGGTTTATACTTTTTGATTAAATTGTTTTCGAGCGCGAGCGCGTCGATTTCCGAAGCGGTGATAATGTAGTTGAAATCGGCGATATTCGCCACCATCTGCATTACCCTTTCGGGCTTTGGCGAATTATGGAAATACTGCCGCACTCTGTTTTTGAGAATGCGG
>CAZRCE010000023.1:0-17800 GCA_964598465.1 uncultured Clostridia bacterium
GCACGCAGGCAACCGTAAAGGGAGTATATCCGCGCGACCTTAAAGAGGCGGGCAGTCAGATTATACTTTCAAACACGTATCATCTGTATATGCGCCCCGGCGACGAGCTCGTCAAAAAAGCGGGCGGCTTGCACGAATTTATGAACTGGGACAAGCCGATTTTGACCGACAGCGGCGGGTTTCAGGTTTTCTCTCTTACAAAACTGAATAAAATCAAGGACGAAGGGGTATATTTTAATTCGCATATAGACGGTTCGAAGCACTTATTCACGCCCGAAAAGGCAATCGCAATCGAGGAAAATCTCGGCGCGGATATAATAATGGCTTTCGACCAGTGCAGTGAGTACGGCTATACCTACGAACAGGCTAAAACCGCAATGGAGCGCACGGCGCGGTGGTTGGAGCGTTGCGCCGCGGCAAAGACGAGGGACGACCAGGCGCTTTTTCCTATAGTTCAAGGCAATTTCTATAAGGATTTGCGCCTCGAAAGTCTGAAAAGCTGTCTGCCCTACGCCAAGCACGGCATAGCGATAGGCGGTCTTTCCGTCGGCGAGCCGAAAAACCTTATGTACGAAATGCTCGACGTTCTCCGTCCGGCGCTTCCCGAGGGCGTGCCGCGCTACCTTATGGGGGTCGGCAGTCCCGACTGCCTTATCGAGGGCGTAAAGCGCGGTATAGATATGTTCGACTGCGTGCTCGCGACGAGGATAGCCCGCAACGGCACGGCGTTTACTTCCAAAGGCAAAGTCGTCGTCCGCAACGGCGCGTACAGGGAGGACTTTTCCCCGCTGGACGAAAACTGCGACTGTTATTGCTGTAAAAACTACACGAAAGCGTATCTCCGCCACCTCATAAACGTTGGGGAAATGCTTTCGGCAATGCTGTTAAGCCTGCACAATATAACGTTTTTGCACAAGCTTATGGCGGATATGCGACAGGCGATTTTCGACGATTGCCTTACGGAATTTGCCGAAAATTTCTACGAGAAGTACGGCGCGGGTATTTAACCTCAAAAGATACATTTTTACCGAGCAAATCTCGGATAAACCGTCCGAATCGTCGCTTGTCGTGCTACGCAGCACGGCTACACGCCGTTTCAGCCGTTTTCTCTCGAAAGATTTGCTCGGTAAAAACGCTGCGCGCTCTAAACCGCCGATTTTTAGACTATGTCAAGGCAAACGAGCGCAACAGTAGTGCGTGCTACTGTAAGCGAGTTTAACACAGACAGAGGCAAAAATGGTCGGTTTAGAGTGTTATCGCTTGGGGTTAACTACCCGCGATAGTGAAATTTAAGTGTAAACGCGATAACTGCGTTTAAAATTACTTGCCAAATTATGGCAAATAATTTATATTATTTATGTAAATATTTTAAAGAGGTAGATTATGTTCTTTTCTTTTTTGGAAGGCGAAGCCGCTAACAATAACGGCGGAAACCAGGTAACTATGTATATTCTTCTCGGCGTGCTCCTCGTCGCGCTCGTTGCGATGGTGGTAGTAAGCTCTATGCGCAACAAAAAGAGCAGACAGGAAGCCGAAAAGCTCGTAAATTCCGTAAAGCCGGGCAACAAGGTTAAAACCATCGGCGGCGTTTGCGGTATAGTAGTCGAAGTGGACGCGGAAGAAGGTACTTTCGTTCTCGAAACGGGCAGCGAAACGAGCGGCAAGTGCTTTATGAAGTTCGATAAGCAGGCTATTTATCAGACCGACGCGGTAGTTGACGGCGCGAAAGCGGAAGAAAAGGCGCTTCCCGCAGAGGAAGCCGTTGCCGAAGAAAAGACGGAGGAAGAGCCCGCTCCCGCCGCAGAGGAAGAAAAGACGGAAGAATAATTCTTTTCCCCTTAAAAATCAACCTTAAAATTCTAAAAACGCGCCCTTCGGCATAGAGTAATCGTGCGGAGGGCTGTTTTTATGCGCAACAACGTATTTCAGGTAATCAAAGCCGCGTGCTTATCGCTCGCTTTCGCGCTCGTTTACGCGCTTATTTTCACTTTAATAGTGCATCTTTTCTCACTTCCCGCGGAAGCGATAAAGGTTGTGAACCAGATTTTCAAGATAATCGCCGTGGCGCTCGGCGCGTTCGTTTTCGTCAGGGACGGAAAGGGGCTTATAAAGGGCGCAATCGCAGGCGTGATTTCCATAGTTTTGACCTTTATCGTTTTCAGCCTCATCGCGCGGTCTTTCTCGTTTAGCTGGACGATAATAATAGAGCTTTTACTAGGCGCGGCGGCGGGCGCAATCGCGGGCGTGATAGCGGTAAATATAAAATCTTCCGCAGTAAAATAATATGCGCCAAATCCGTTATTTTACTTGATTTTTTATCCGCTATTGTAT
Organism: uncultured Clostridia bacterium; assembly: GCA_964598465.1. Lineage (GTDB taxonomy): Bacteria > Bacillota > Clostridia > Christensenellales > Borkfalkiaceae > Coproplasma. The sequence goes on from CAZRCE010000023.1 coordinate 2,332, forward strand.
ATAATTATCAAAAAGTACTTTTAAGGAGTAATAACTATGATAAGAACGATAGCGAAACCCGCAGAAAAGAAAGTTACCGCTTGCGGCGAATGCAGAAGCACTTGCCAGTCCGCTTGCAAGACGAGCTGCACCGTAGGCAACCAGAGCTGCGAAAGAATAACCAGGGAAGAAAATCCCGAAAAGAGCGGCAAGTAATATTCGGCAATATATTTCGACTGTCGGGGAGCAGAAATTTTCTGCTCCTTAATTTGCTTTATTTAAGACGGATTAACAGATGATACACGTTTTCAGTTACAAGGAAAAAAATTACGTTTACGATTCGGGCAGCGGCAGCCTGCACGAGTGCGACGGAAACACCGCGGCGTACCTTAAAACGCTCGAAGATGGCAAGGGCGATTTATCGTTCATTCCCGAACCCGAGCTTGATAGGATAAAAGCCGACGTCGCCGCTCTCCGAGCGGAAGGGCTTCTGTTTAAGGAAGACGTCAAATCCTATCCGATGAAATCGAACGAGGTAAAAGCGCTCTGCATACATATCTGTCACGACTGCAACCTGCGTTGCCGTTACTGCTTCGCGGACGAGGGCGCGTACCATTCCGCAAGGGAATTTATGAGCGAGGACACCGCGAAAGCGGCGATAGATTTCCTCGTTAAGAACAGCGGAAACAGAAAAGTTTTGGAAGTCGATTTCTTCGGCGGCGAGCCGCTTATGTGCCTTAAAACGATTAAAAACGTCGTTTACTACGCCAAGGAAAAGGCGGCGGAAGCGGGCAAGAAGATACTTTTCACCACGACCACGAACGCCCTTCTTCTGGACGACGACGCTATCAATTTCTTCAACGAGGAAATGGAGAACGTCGTTTTGAGCCTCGACGGCAGAAAGGAAGTCCACGACGCGATAAGAAAGACGGTAAACGGCAGGGGAAGCTTCGACGCGGTGGTCGGAAATATTAAAAAATTCGTAAACTTACGCGGCGATAAGCATTACTACGTTCGCGGCACTTTCACTTCGAAAAATCTCGACTTCGACAAGGACGTTTTATTCCTCGCGGACGAGGGCTTCGATTCCATATCCTTAGAACCCGTAGTAACCGACATCGACGACCTTGCGATAAAGGAGGAGCACCTTCCCGAAATCAAGGCTTCTTACGAAAAGCTGTGCGATGAATATCTCAGTCGCTACGCCGAAGGCAAGGGCTTCGGATTTTTCCATTTCAATATCGATTTGGAAGGAGGTCCGTGTCTTTCCAAGCGCGTTTCGGCGTGCGGCGCGGGCAACGAATATTTTTCGGTAGTCCCCAACGGCGATATATATCCCTGCCACCAGTTCGTCGGCGACGAAAAGTTTTTAATGGGTAACGTTTTCGACGGTAAAATCGATAGCGGCATACGCGAACAATTTGCCGAAAACTGTCTGTTCACGCGCAAAAAGTGCGAGAACTGCTTCGCCAAATTTATTTGCAGCGGCGGTGGTAGTGCGAATAATTAGCATTACACGGGCGATATGAATACCCCCTACGGCATAACCTGCCAAATGATGAAAAAGCGCGCGGAGTGCGCAATGCACGTTTTAGCCGAGAAAAAAAGGTTAAAAAACGAAAAATAAGACGATAAACAAACGTAATCGTTTGACGGTTTAAAATATTTTTATTATAATAATACAGTATTACGACAAAGGAGGGTAACGATGAGCAAAGTTAAATCGGCGGTAATAAGCGCGCTTGTAATAATAGCCATTATCGTCGCGGCGTTTTTTGCGACAATATCTTATCCTGTAAACGACATAGAAAGGTTTAATTCCGTTGCATCGAACATTCGCTTATCGGGTGATTTCACGGGTCACGCTTATGCGACCGTTTATCCCGAGGGCGTTATTACTTCCGCGGAATATGCGGACAAGACGGCGGAGGATAAGGAAGGCTACGTCAAGTCGGGCGTTCTCTATATCGAAAAAGAGTTTTTGGACGGCAGAAAGAAGACCGAGGACGAAACTCAGGACCAAACTCTTGCGTATCTTCGCGAAGAAGTGGCGTCGGACGCGGAAAAAATCAGCGCCCGCATCGCGCGCAAGGCTTATTCCGATTACTCCGTTTCCGTACAGGACGGATACGCGGTTAAGGTTGCTATTCCCACGGGCTACACGATAGCGGAAAGTAAATACGAAGCGGGCACGGCGACTACCAAGCTCAACGCGGCGCGTTACGCGATTTCGGCTTTGACGGTGGACGGAAGATTAACTCTCCGCACCACGCAGGATTCAATTTCCATCGACAGCGGCACTTACCGCCCCAGAAAGGACGAGTACACGAAGGACGCTCTCGTTGACGGAGCGGAAACCTATTCGTTCCTCAAAGTTACGGAAGACGCTTCCGATTTCTTCACCGGCGTATCTTCCCGCACGATAGGCGGCAATGCGATAATTACCATTTCTCTTACCGACTACGGCAGGGAAAGAATAAAGGACATTTCCACGAAAATCGCTTCGATATCCGATTCTGAAAGGCAGCAGTTGTATTTCTTCGTAGGTACTACGCAGATAATCAACGCGCCTTGCACGTCCACCTTGGATACGGATAAAATAGAGCTCACTTCCAGCAATGCGGACATGCTCGAAAGCTACGCGATTACCCTCGACGCGGCGGTAAACGGCGGTACGCTCGGGCTCGACTATCAGGATTTGACTACTAACGACTTTTATATATCGACGGCGGCCGCAGGCGAAAACGCCGCGCTCGTCGCGCTCGTAATAAGCGTGGTACTGCTCGCCGCGGTCATCGCTTTGTTTGCGGTTAAATACAAAAAGCTCGGCGCGGTCTGCGCGATGGTAACGCTTATATTTGCGCTCGTCGTACTGTACGCGGTATATCTTCTCGAAGTCGAGCTTACCGTATGGGGCATAGTAACGGCGTTTATCGGTCTGTCGCTTCTTTCGTTAAGCAACCATATCGTATTCGAAGAAATAAGAAAACAGACTGCGAAGGGCAAGACGATGCAGGCTTCCGTCAAGGACGGATACAAGAACGTTTTAATGACGGTTACGGATATGCATATCGTACTTTTCGTAATCTCGATATTCCTCGCGTTCGTCGCTAAGGGCGTCGTCGCTTCCTGCGGTGTAATAATGATAATATCGGTGCTCGCTTCCTACGCGCTGTACTGGATTACGAGATTTATGTGGTACGTCTTATCGTCGCCCGTAAAGGATAAATTCCGCTTCGGCGGTTACAAGAGGCAGGTGTACGGCGATGACTGATTTAAAGTTTAAAGTATCTGCTAAAAAGCATCTATTCATAATAATCAGCTCTATACTTATAGTTTTGGGGCTTGCGGTCGGAACGATTTGCCACTTTATCGGCGGCGGTTTCTTCAACTACGGCGGTCAGTACGGCGATTATAAAACGATTGAAGTAACCTACCGCACTTCCGACGATTTTTCGGGCGAGAAGGTAAAGGGCATCGCGGACGAGCGGCTTTCGGGCTATTTGTCGGTATCCTATAACGATACAGCCCTCGGCGGTTCGTATTCTTACAAATTCCCCGCTGTCGTGGAAAACGAAGTTCTTACCAACAAGGCGAACGAGATAACTGCGGCTCTTTCCACGGCGGGAATAGTCAGCGGACTTGCCGAAGCGCATACTTTCTCATCTACGGTAGGCGGTTCGACTACGCTAATATTCGTAGCGATTGCCGCGGCTACGGCGGCGGTGTTCCAGGCGCTCTATTTCGCGGTAAGATACAAGCTCAGCGCAGCGATTTCCGTGCTTTTGGCGCATATCCATAACATAGGCGTTTTCGTCGCGCTCGTCGCGTTGACGAGAATACCCGTAGGCATAGAGCTTACGGCAATCGCGGCGGCGGTAGTGCTCGTAACCGCAATCACTTCGTGCGTTCTGTTCGACAGAATACGCAAGAACGGCAAAGAGGACGAGCTTAAAGATAAGCCCGACGCAATCGTCGATTTATCCGCTCACGAATGTTACGCGAAAAATTCGCTTTTCCTCGCGGTTCTGGCGTGCGTTGCCATCGTGCTTTTCGTCGCTCTTTCCATAGTCGCTAAAACCCCGTTCTGGGCGTGCATAGCGTTCTTCGCAGGACTTATCGCGTGCGATTACGGCGTATCTATGTTCGTTCCTGCGGTTCACTCGGTATTTGCAAGCCTGTTGGACGGCAAAAAACTTATAAAGCCAAAGAAAAACGACAAGGCTAAAAACTAATTCGTTCGGGCGGGAATAATCCCGCCCGTATTTCGTTTTAATAAACTATAAATAATTACGTTGCGGGCAAAAATCGCACTTTTTGCCCGCAGACACAATTTGCACAAACCTGCGCCTTTGCGCCTTATTATCTGAAACTTTTTACAATAAGGTGCGCAAAGCAGCGTCGCTTCGCTCCTCGCGCAGCGAGGTGAATTTGCGAAATTATATAATAGTGTGCCCTTAAAATTTCGCAAAGAGGGCGAGAAGCCCTCAAATCACGAATTTTTCTGACATCATCGAAAGTCAGAAAAATTGTGAACGGATAAGTATGAGAAAAATAATCAACGAGTTCGCGTATTCGGACGAACAACTTAATATAATAAAGTCGCTTGCCCGAAAAACGGGGCTGTACCAAAAGACGGTGGAAATTCTCTATTCGAGAGGTATAGACGACGAGGAAAAGATAATAACTTTCCTCAACCCCTCGCGCGACCATTTCATATCGCCCTTTAAAATGAGCGGTATGGCGGAAGCTAAAAAGCTTATAACCCGCGCCCGCGACGAGGAGTGGTCGGTCGTAGTTTACGGCGATTACGACGCGGACGGCGTTTGCGCCGCCTCGATTATGAGCGCGGCTTTAAAGGATTTCGGCATCGAAGTCAATACCTTCGTCCCCGAAAGAAAGGACGGTTACGGGCTGGGCACGCAGGCAATCGACGCCATTTTCGACGAGTGCTTTCCTCAGCTGTTTATTACCGTTGACTGCGGCATATCAAACGCCCGGGAGGTCGAGTATATCAAGGAGCAGGGTGCGGAGGTAATCGTTACCGACCACCACGAGCTGCCCGAGCGTATCCCCGACTGTATCTGTATAAACCCCAAATTCAACGACGGATATATTTACGATAATTTATGCGGCGCGGGCGTCGCGTTCAAGGTCGCCTGCGCGCTGAACGGCGAGGACGCGTATAAATACCTCGACTTCGCCGCAATAGCCACCGTCGCGGACAGCGTGCCTTTGACGGGCGAAAACCGCGATATCGTGGCGGAGGGGCTTAAACTCATCAACAGTTCCCCCCGCAAATGCTACGCGGGCTTTTTAAAGAGCGGGGATATAGTAACCGCGCAGTCGCTCGCCTTCCTCGTCGCACCCAAAATCAACGCGGCGGGCAGAATGGGCGACGCGAACGCCGCGCTCGGGCTTTTCTGCGAAAGCGACGAAAACGCGATATTCGATATGTCGGCAAAGCTCACGGCGTACAATCTCGAAAGACAAAAATGCTGTGACGAGCTGTATTCGTCGGTCAAGCGCAAGCTCGGCGGTGAAGCCCCCGCGGGCAGAGTGATAATGCTTTGGGACGAAAGCTGGAATTCGGGTTTCGTCGGCATAGTGGCGGCGCGCCTCGCGGAAGAATATTCCCGCCCCGCGCTTCTGTTCGTCAAAAACGGCGATATGCTCAAAGGTTCGGCGAGGAGCGTAGAGGGCGTAAATATCTACGAAGCTCTCCGCGCGTGCTCGTCGGTAATCTCGGAGTTCGGCGGTCACGCACAGGCGGCGGGTGTAAACATAACCGAGGAAAACTTCAATATTTTAAAAGAGGGGCTCGAAGAATTTCTTGCGGATAACTACTCTGCGGACGCGTTCCTGCCCGACGTTTACGTCAGCGGCGAAGCGGACGGCTCAGTCCCCGTTAAATTAATAAAAGAGTTGGAGCTGTTAGAGCCGTGCGGCGTGGGCAATAAGCGTCCCACGTTCGCGATTAACGCCGACGAATGTTCCGTTCGCCCCCTAAAAGCGGGGTCAAGCCACCTCGCGATTAAGTGCGGGGATTTCGATTTGACTTATTTTTCCGCGCTCAGATACGCGCCTTTTCTTAAAAGCTCGGCGCGCAAAAAACTCGTTTTCGAATACAATATTTCCGTGTTCCGCGGCAAGGAATACGTCAAGGGCTTAGTCCGCGACGTCGTCTGCGAGGGCGCGGACGGCGGTGATATAGCCGAAGATATCGCGTTCAACAATATATCCGTTTTAAGCCGCGAAGAAGTCGCGTGCGAAAAGGAGTATATTTCCCGCGAAGAAGCGCAGTCGCTTTTAGACTGCGGCGTTTACGGCGCGGTTTTCGTTGCGAACAGCTACGCAACGCTCGCGAAGTTTGCGGGAACGGAAAAAAAGAGTATAAATTTCTTTACCTTCCTGCCAAAAAACACGACGGATACTATAATCGTTTCACCCGAAGCCGATTGCGATTTTTCAAGCTTCTCTCACGTAGTCTATCTCGATGACCCGCGCGGCGTTAAGCTTTCCTCGCTTGCGGGCAAAAAGGTGTATATCTGTCGTGATTTCGACGGGTTTACGGAAGTTAAAAATATCGCCTCGGACAGGGATTCGCTCCTCGTGGTCTATAAAAATCTTTCGTCGCTGCGCGGCGTTTACGGCGAGTCTGCGGAAGATATTGCGCAAAAGCTCGGCTTTGCGCCGCCTTCGACGCTTCTGTTCGCCATAAAGGTGTTCGAAGAGCTCGGACTGGTTGAAATAAACGGCGGTAAGCTCGAAGTTATCCGCGGCAAAAAAACCGCGCTCGAAAATTCCTCTTTGTATAATTTTGTCGGTGCTCTCTGATATGAAAACTGTTCTTGATAAAATTAAAGAAAATTACGGCGAAAGCGACGTCGAGGTTCTGACTTCGGCGTACAAATTCGCCGAGGAAATGCATAAGAACCAAAAGCGCGCCTCGGGCGAGCCTTATTTCACGCACCCCTGCGCGGTTGCGGAAATTCTCGTTGACCTCGGTCTGGACGCGCCCACCGTCGCTGCGGCGTTTCTGCACGACGTCATAGAGGATACGCCCGCCACTTCCGAAGATATTTCAAAGCGGTTCGGGCAGGAGGTTTTAACGCTCGTAGACGGCATAACCAAGCTCGACAAAATCCGTTTTCAGACGCACGAGGAGGAGGACGCGGAAAACTTCCGCAAAATCTTCGTCGCTATGGCGAACGACGTTCGCGTAATTATCATAAAACTTGCCGACAGACTGCACAATATGCGCTCATTAAACTACCTTTCCAACGAGCGGCAGCAGCGCATAGCAAAGGAAACGCTCGGCATTTTCACTCCGCTTGCGGGCAGGCTCGGTATCTCGCAAATCAAATGCGAGCTGGAAGATTTGTGCCTTAAATACCTCGACCCCGAAGCCTACGAGTACCTCTCGGCGAACATTCACACCAAGCTCGACGAGCGCAGAAATTTCGTCGATTTCGTCGTTTCGCAGTTGCAGACTATGCTCAAAGAGAGCGGAATAAACGGCGACGTTTTCGGCAGACCCAAGCACTTCTATTCCATATACAAAAAAATGAAGGATAAGGGGCTTACCTTCGACCAGATTTACGACCTTACCGCAGTACGCGTAATCGTGAACACCACCGAGGAATGCTACGACGTCCTCGGCAAAATCCACAAGCAGTGGAAGCCCGTTCCCGGCAGAATAAAGGACTATATCGCCACCCCCAAGCGCAATATGTACCAGTCGCTCCACACGACGGTAGTAACCAACTTCGGTCAGATTTTCGAAATTCAGATACGCACCTCCGATATGCACAAAATGGCGGAATACGGCATCGCGGCGCACTGGAAATACAAGGAACAGCGCAATACCGAAAACGGCTTCGACCAGAGGCTAAACTGGATTCGCGACGTTATGGACTGGCAGGGCAGCTTAAACGACAGTAAGGAATTCGTTGACAGCCTTAAAAACGACCTGTATTCCAACGAACTTCTCGTCTTTACCCCGCACGGCAAGGTAATTTCCCTGCCGCTCGAAGCCACTCCCGTGGACTTTGCGTACGCGATACATTCGCAGGTCGGCAACAAGTGCGTGGGCGCGAAGGTCAACGGCAAAATGGTACAGCTCAATTCCGAGCTGAACACGGGCGACGTCGTCGAAATTTTAACCTCGTCAACCTCCAAAGGTCCTTCGTGGGACTGGCTCAAATTCGTTAAATCGGGTTCGGCAAGGGCAAAGATAAGGCAGTTTTTCAAGCGCGAAATGAAGGAGGACAACGCCAAAACGGGCAGAACCATGCTCGAAGCCGAGGCAAAGCGCCGCGGCTACGCGCTCTCCGACCTTCTTACCGACGAATCCTTTAAAAAGCTTTCCAACAAGCTCGTTTTCGCTTCCGTTGACGAGATGATGGCTTCCGTCGGCTACGGCGCGGTCGGGGTCAATCAGGTAATTTTAAAGCTTATCGATTACTATAAAAAGGAAGTGCCCAAACCCACGGGCGCGTTTGACGGCGAAAAGCTGAAAAAGACCCCCGCGGGCAGCGTTACCGTAAACGGAATGAGCGGACTTTTAGTCAAATTCGCGCACTGCTGTAATCCCGTCCCCGGCGACGATATCGTCGGCTTCGTTTCCCACGGCAGGGGCGTTATCATTCACCGCAAGGACTGTCCCAACGTTTTGGGTTTGGAGGACGACAGACTGCAAACCGCAAAGTGGACGGGCGAAACGGAAACGGGCTTCATCGCGGGCTTAAAGATTATCGCCACCGACGAGGGGGGGGTAATCGCGTTTATAACGCTCGAAATCTCCGCGCTCAAACTCTCGATAACCAACATCAACGGCAGAATAGACAAGACGGGCAAGGCGATTTTCGATATCAATATCCGCCTCAACAAGCGCTCGGACATTGACCTTTTAATAAATCATCTCAAAAAAGATAAAAGAATAATCGACGTTTACAGAACGACCAAGTAACATTATGCAAATTCATAAAATTTACCCGATGGGTTTCGCCTCGAATACTTACGCGGTAACGGCGGAAGGCAAAAACTGCATACTCATCGACTGCGCGCAGGAGCGCGTTTACGATAAATGCAAGAGCCTCGGCTTAGAGCCCAAGTTTGTGCTTTTAACGCACGGTCATTACGACCATATCGGCGGTTGCGGCGCGCTCTTTGAAGCGGGCGCGAAAATTTACTGCGGCGCGGGCGAGGAAAAGCTGATTTTCTCCGACGCGAACAGGGCGGTTTTCCACGGCATAGAAATTCCCTATTTCGAAATTTACAAAACGCTGAAAGACGGTGAAAATATTCGTTTATGCGGTATAGATATAACGGTCATAGCTACGCCGGGGCATACCGCGGGCGGAGTTTCCTATCTTATCGGCGACTGCCTTTTCACGGGCGATACGCTGTTTTTCGAGAGCGTGGGCAGAACCGATTTGGCGACGGGAAGCTCGCGCGATTTAGTTAATAGCGTTAAAAAACTGTACGCCATAGACGGCGATAAAAAGGTATATTGCGGTCACGGCGACGACACTACTTTAAATCACGAACGCGCCTGTAACCCTTATATAAATTCAGACACTTAACTATGCTTACCACCAACTGCGAATATCTGCGTACGGAAATAATGGACGTAATCCGTCTGTTCGGCGCGGAAGAAGAAAATATAACTCATTACTTTTCCTACCACTTGGGTAAGTACTACAACGCCGTCGAATACGACGGCGTAGTTTTCGATTACGAGGAGGAGCAGGAAACGGAAAACGATTTGGAATACAAGCGCTTTGCAAAGCGCTTTTCCAAGCTCGCCGTTTACCTCACGCTGTCAAATGTCAAGGGCGTAACTTTTCCATACGGCGCGCTCACGGGGATAAGACCGACCAAGCTCGCCTATCAGGAAAAGTCTGCGGGCAGGGACTTTGCGGCTCTCTTTAAAAAGTTCGGCGTAAGCGAAGATAATATAAATCTGATTTCCCGCGTTCTCGATATGCAGAGCGGAATTTACGAAAACGGCGGCGGTCAGGACCTGTTCGTAAGTCTGCCGTTCTGCCCCACGAAATGCGAATACTGCTCGTTCATAACCGCGCCCGTTTCGGCGGTAGAAAAGTTCGTTGGTGGCTATATATCCTGCGTCGAACGCGAAATTTCGTCGCTTAAAGGGCTTTTAACCTCGCCGCGGAGCGTATATATAGGCGGGGGAACGCCTTTCGTGCTTAGTACGGGCGAATTGGAGCGGATATATGCCGCAATCAAGCGGCTTGACCTGCCCGAAACCGAGTACACGGTAGAGGCGGGCAGACCCGACGTTTTCGACGGGGAAAAGCTCGCGCTTTCTAAGCAATACGGCGTGAACCGCGTCTGCGTGAACCCGCAGTCGCTCAATCCCGCCACGCTCGAAAGGATAGGCAGAAAGCACACGCCCAAGCAGTTTTTCGAAGCGTACGAAAAAGCGGACGCGTTCGGCTTCGATATCAACGTGGACTTAATCGCGGGGCTTGCCGACGAACGGGCGGCGGACTTCGAATATTCCCTTGCCGAGGTAATAAAACTCAATCCCGCGAATATCACCGTGCACACGCTCTCTTTAAAATCGGGCGCAAGGTTAAAGGAAAACTGCAAAAAGTTAGAGGTGGACGGCATAGGCGAAATGATAGCCCTATCCCGCGAAATGCTTACCGCCGCGGGGTACGAGCCGTATTATTGCTACCGCCAGAAATATCAGGCGGGCGGACACGAAAACTGCGGCTGGGCAAAGCGCGGCAAACAGTGCCTTTACAATATCGGCGTAATGGAGGAAATCAACGACAATATCGCCGTGGGCGCGAACGCGATTTCCAAAAAGATTTACGACGGCGCGGTAAGAAGAATACAGCGCCACGCTTCCCCGAAAGATATCCCGACCTATATCGACAAGGCGGATAAAATCATCGCGGAAAGGCGCGGGCTTTTCAGATAAAAACGAATAATTAACGGTAGCGGCGCGGACGAAATCGTCCGCGCCGCTTTTTCCATTATTTACTAATTTTATAGTGTAATACTATTGACAATAAAAACAATTCATTGTATAATTATAAAAAATTCCTGCATATTTATATACTTTTATAAATTTATGCAAAGGAGAGGCGTATGAAAAGTTTAAAAAATTCCAAAATTGCACTGATTGCCCTGTTTTCCGCATTGCTGATAGCGCTTTCGTGCCTCATGCCCGCATTCGGCGGCTTCGCCGCTTATGCCTACGATTCTTCCGGACCTCGACCCGACCCGATTATTAATGAATATGAAAATATTTATTATCTATCGGATACCGCCGAAAGTAAATATTATTATGAAAATTATCTTACGGACTTTGCCGAAGATTATGCATCGATTTATGAGGATTTCGGCTATGCGTACTATTATAATATAAACGATAGTTTTACTTATCATAATAACGCTTTTGAATTTTTTGTTTGGTGCGAGTTATTGACGTATAACGTAAGAAATTCCCTTGTTTTCTTAGAATGTAACAGTGAATTTGTGCGCGAATTTTGCGACGCAGCTACAATCGAAGATTATCGCTTCGAATTGGAAGTTGCTTTCAGTGCGCTTGAAGAATATTTCAGGGAGTTGAAGGATAACGGTTGCCGTATAATTCTTTTACTCAATTACGACGAGCATAAGTTCTACGGTGAAGATTATGATTACCGCGGCTTTCTCGACTACGTTGACGTTTACGTCGATTTCGATATGCTTTACGTGCTGTTCGCAACTTTGGTAGGAGAATTCGAAGAAGATTCAAGCGAACCATATACGCTGTTTTTGGATTTTGAATTTTCAAGTATTTGGTTTTTGAGGAATTACGTAATTCCTCATTACAACGTGGCGTACGAAGTTTACTTGCAGAGTATGGATTTATTTGAAAAAGAAAAGTATAATGAAATCGATTATAAAGACAGAGAAAGATTTTACGCGGATTCTTCCTATTTCTTCGAGGATTTGGTTGAACGGGATATCGTTCAGGTTATAGTTATGTACGATGACGGTCGCTTTATGGATTTAGCGTCGGGTAGAATATTTAGTGTTGACTATATCCGTTTGGAAGAAATAATTCAATTCAATAAAGTTGCGGCTTTCGGTAGTTACGGTAACGTGATGTTTAATAGTTGGATTTACGCGATGAGTTATCTTGGCGGTCGCTCTGGATTTACTTTAACTGCGTACGTTTACGATTGCCCTTCGTCTGAATTATTGAGGTATGAAGCGGAAATTCTCGATTTAGTGTCATGCCCTTCGGGAAGATGGTATCTCGATAATTATACCGATGAAGATTATCTTGACGACGTGTTAATCGTTCAACTTATGTACGATTCGATATTCGTCAGGGATTTGTCATATTATAGCAACAGGGACAGTAGATGCTCTATTCGTCACAAGACGATTTACGGGTCGGGGGGAAGATTGCGCGACGACGCGGTTCAGGGACTCGGTTTAGGAGATATGATTTATGTCGGCTGAAAAATTTTTCAAATTAAAAAAATATATCATATCCGCTTTGGCTTTAACCGCGATAACCTGCACGGTATGTTTATTCTGCGGCTGCGGTCAGAGGCAGGTGCTTTCCGCACCGCAAAACCTTAAAGTGGAAGCGGAAGTGCTTACCTGGGACGCGGTTGAAAACGCAGTGGGTTACGCCGTGGAAATAAGCGGTAACGAATACGAAACCGAATCAAACGAGCTGGATATTCTCGATAAAACTCTCGGCGAAGAATTGAAAGGTACGGGGTTAGATACTTTCGTTTACGAAATAAAGGTAATGGCGTTGGGCGATTGGCAAAGCACCTGCGATTCCGATTGGTCCGAGACCTACGAACACGAGCAAAAATTTATACAAAAATTTTACGGCAAAAGTTCGTACGCTTCTGGAAACGGTTTTAAAGAAGAAGTATATACAATTTCGGCGGAAAAAACTGCTGTGGGTAAACTCGTCGTTCCCGAATATGTAAACGATATCAGAGTAATATCAGTACATTGCCCCGTGGGGTGTACCTCCTTATATCTCCCCGATACGGTAACTAAGGCTTCGTTTGTAAATTGCAAAAACCTTACCGCCGTTCGTTTATCGGAAAATATTAAAGGTTTAAATTACGATGCTTTTGCGAATTGCGAAAGTTTAAAAAAGTTAAAGCTTCCCAAAAAAATCGAATGGTTCAATGGTAGTCAATATTTGAATTGCAAAAGTCTTACCGAAATAACGGTGGACGAAGATAACGAAATTTACCGCACGGACGGCGACAAGATTATAAGGAAGGCGGACGACGCGCTTATGTTCGCCGTAACCAATGCGGAAATTCCGCAGGGCGTGCGCATAATAGAACAATACGCTTTTTATACAAGGTCGTACGACAAGCTTTATATCCCGCAATCGGTAACCGAAATCAAGGAGGAGGCATTTGAAAATTCGCATTTCGACGAAATAGAAATAGACGAAGCCAACGGCGCGTACAAATACGAGGGCGGGGTTTTAACGGAAAAGAGTTCAAGCGACGTAATTGTGGCGGCGTTCGGAATAGATAAAATACCCGTCGGCATAACCGAAATTTCGCATAGAGCTTTCGCTACTGAACCTGACCGTAAGCAGGTTTTTATCCCTTCCACGGTAAAAAAGATAGGTGGCAATGCTTTTCATTACTGTTTTCATTTAAGCGTAACCATACCCGAAAGCGTGGAAGAAATTCAATTTAAAGCGATTTGGGGAAGAATTTACGTTTCGGAAAATCAGAATATGGACGGTTGGGTGTATAACCCCGTCACTAGTGATAGTTGGTTAGGGTTATTAGCTAGAGCTTATTATAACTGCAAAATAAAATACGACGGGTCTTATCCGTACGTTCACGCTATACGTTACGGTGCAAAAGCCGATAACGGATATGTGTTTCAGCTGCCTTCGAGGGAGGACGCGCCCGTTCGCGACGGCTATACTTTGCTCGGCTTCACTACGGTAGAGGGCGGAACGACCCCCGAAATTATTTTTGAAGATTATGCGGATAAACTTTGGGGGACTATAAAAGTGGAAACCGACAGCGAATATCTTTACGCCGTCTGGCAGAAAAATGCGGAATAAATTCTTGGAAATAATTGCATAAATCGTTTGCTATTTGCGTGGCGATGTGCTAAAATTATCTCGTTACGGAAACTTCGCGGTGCGAATACTCTACGCCCGTCCAGGTTTACCGCGTATAAAAAATTCCATATCGGAGGATAAATTAAATGGAAAAGCAGGAAATTATCGCAAAGTATGCGACTAAGGAAGGGGATACGGGTTCGCCCGAAGTGCAGATTGCGCTTTTAACCGAACGCATCAACCACCTTAACGAGCACCTCAAAGAGCACATTCACGACAACCATTCGAGAAGGGGTCTTCTCAAAATGGTAGGTCGCAGGCGCGGACTTCTGGATTATCTTAAATCCAAGGACATCGAAAGATACCGTGCTATCATTGCCGCTTTGAATTTGAGAAAGTAACGAGGAAGGGAGGCGATTATTTTCGCCTACCCTTTTTTCATTAAATCCGTTTGCAACGGGGCGTTGTAAACGACAAGAACAGACAAGGAGTAAAGATAAAATGACCAATTTCAAACAATTCACAATGCCCGTCGGCGGCAGAGAAGTCGTCGTCGAAGTAGGCAAGTATGCGGAACAGACCAACGGCGCGTGCGTAGTACGCTGCGGCGAAACGGCGGTTATGGTTTCCGTATGTATGTCGGCAAGCCCGAGAGAGGGTATGGATTTCTTCCCTTTGCAGGTTGACTACGAAGAAAAAATGTATTCCGTCGGCAAAATCCCCGGCGGTTTCAAAAAGCGCGAAGGCAGGGCGAGCGATAAAGCGATTTTAACTTCCCGCCTTATCGACAGACCTCTCCGTCCGTTGTTCCCGAAAGGACTTTTCAACGACGTCGTGGTCATCGCGCAGGCTATGTCCGTTGAACCCGATATTCAGCCCGAACCCCTCGCAATGATAGGCTCGTCTATCGCGCTTGCGATTTCCGATATCCCTTGGGCTGGCCCTACCGGCTCGGTAGTAGTGGGTCTTGTTGACGGCAAATACGTTATTAACCCCGACCTCGAACAGAGAGCGAAAAGCACTATTCACTTAAATCTCGCGGGCACTAAGGACGCAATCTTAATGATAGAAGCGGGCGCGAACGAAGTTTCCAACGAGGAAATGGTCGGCGCGATAATGTTCGGTCACGAAGAAATCAAGAAAATCTGCGCGTTCATCGAAGAAAAAATCGTTCCCGAAGTCGGAAAATCCAAGCTCGAAATCGAGCTTTATCATATTCCCGAGGAGCTTGACAAAGCCGTTCGCGAATACGCTTCCGAAAAAATCGACTGGGCTATCGACACGTTCGACAGACAGGAAAGGGAAAAGCGCCAGGGCGAAGCGGAGAAAGATATTCTCGCTCACTTCGCGGAAATCTATCCCGACAATACGAGAGAGGTTAAGGACAGT
>CAZRCE010000024.1:0-16839 GCA_964598465.1 uncultured Clostridia bacterium
GGGCGGCAGTCGAAGAAGGCATCGTGCCCGGCGGCGGCGTTGCACTCCTTTCCACCATTCCTCAGCTTACCCAGCTTATCGAAACGCTCGAAGGCGACGAAAAGACGGGCGCAAAAATCATTATCAAGGCCATTGAAGAACCCGTTCGCCAGATTGCCCAAAACGCAGGCTACGACGGTGCGGTAGTCGTAAACAATATTCTGAACTCGAAGAAGAAAAATTACGGTTTCAACGCATTTAAGAACGAATATACGGATATGGTTGCAAGCGGCATAATCGACCCTACTAAGGTTGCGCGCTCCGTGCTTCAGAACGCGGCTTCCGTTGCGGCAACTTTGCTGACGACCGAAAGTATCGTAACCGATATTCCCACCCCTCCCGCACCCGCGGCTCCCATGGGCGGCGATATGGGCGGAATGTACTAAGATAAAATTCAAAGTTAAAAATCCCCGCGCGGCATCTGCTGCGCGGGGATTTTTTAAAGAAATCACAAGAAAAAAATAATTTGAATTATTCTACATATTTTACATATATAATTTTATTATCTTCTTTCTGTGCTTTCTAAATATTCTAAATAACTTACACCTTAGTATTTCTTTTGTTCTACTTTTCTTTGTCGTCCCCACAACTCAACGTTTTATTAGCGCGTACAGCTTCATATCTCGGTAAACGCCGTTTTTGAAAGCGTTTTTGTGTAAAATTCCTTCCAAAACGAAACCGTTCTTTTCCAAAACTCGGCAACTGCCTACGTTTTCAGCAAACGGCTCGGCGTAAATTCTTACGATATCCGTGTTATCGAAAACGTGTTTGCAGACAAGCTTTACTGCTTCCGTCGTTATGCCTTTGCCCCAAAATTTTTCACCGATATAGTATCCCATTTCCGCCGTTCTGAAATGGATATTGCCCTGTCTGAAAACGCCGATACTTCCTACAACTTCGTTGTTATAAACTATTGCAAAGCAGAATTGATTGTTTTTATCTGCGTTGATGCACTGATTTATGTAAAACAGCGCATCGTTTTCGGTATACGGGAAAGGCAAGCCGTCCCGCAGATTATCCATAACGTTTTTATTGTTTAACGCCGCAGACAGTGCGGCCGCATCGTCCGCTTTCCACTCTCTTATGGTTATCATTGTTATTTCCTTAACTTATTTAAAATTCTTTGCAATGCGTATTTGCCGTGTTCGTAGGTCAAGCCGCCCTGAAAATAAGCGATATAGGGCGGCTTTATCGGTCCGTCCGCAGAAAGCTCTATGGACGCGCCCGAAACGAAAGTTCCCGCCGCCATTATGATTTCGTCGTCGTAGCCGGGCATATCCCACGGCTCGCAGGTGACGAACCCGTCCACGGGCGAGGCGTATTGCACTTCCCTTATAAAGTCAATCATTTTTTCCGCACTGTCGAACTGCACGCAACGCGTGATATCGTGCGGCTGTTTATCCATAGACGGATAATTGATATAGCCGAGGTCGCTCATCGCCTGACCGAGAAGAAGCGAGCACTTTAAAGCCTGCGCAACGGTGTGCGGAGCCATAAACAGCCCCTGATAGAAATACTGATAGCCGAACGCGTACGAGCCGACTTCGAGCCCTATCGACGGAGCGGTAAATCGTCTTCCTATCATTTCGATATATTCGCTCTTGCCGACGATATAACCGCCCGTGGGGGCAAGACCGCCGCCGGGGTTTTTAATAAGCGAACCTACGGCAATATCCGCGCCGACTTCGGTAGGCTCAACCTTATCGACGAACTCGCCGTAGCAATTATCCACAAAGATACAGCCTTTAAAGCCGATTTTTCTTACGAAGGAACACAATTCGCCTATTTCTTCGCAGGAAAATGCGTCGCGCAGCTCGTAACCGCGGCTGCGCTGAATATACAGCATTTTTACGCTTTCAACAGTTTTAAGTTTGTTTTCTATGGCGGCAAAATCGAATTTACCGTCGCAATTCAAGTCGCAACAAACGAAATTAACGCCCAAATCTTTAAGCGAGCCGACGTTTTCACCCCAGATTACGCCTCTAAGCGTGTCGTAAGGCAGTCCGCTTGCGCAGACAACGCCGTCACCGCCTTTAAGTAAACCGAAAAGCGCGACGGAAAGCGAATGTGTTCCAGAAAGAAGATGCGGCGAAACGATACCGGCTTCGGCGTTGAACACGCTTGCAAACACATTGCCGAGGCAATCCCTGCCTTCGTCGCCGTAGCCGTAACCGCTCGTTCCTGCAAAATGGCGAACGGCGATATCGTGCTTCGAGAAAGCGTTAAGCACCTTTACCTGATTGAAATATGCGATTTCGTCGATTAAATCGAATTTATCTTTAAGCCTATATTCGCAGTTTTTAACGTAATTATCAATTTTTTCCATTCAGAAGCTCCGATATATACTTTGCTTTCGCTTGCTCGGGTTTAAGCCATACGATTCCTTTAAGTTTCTTGAAAAAAGTTATCTGACGCTTGGCGTAACGGCGCGTATTTCGCTTTATTATATCACGCATAGTACTTTCATTATCGCCGTTTTTTAAGCCTTCGATAACCTCTTTATACCCGATTGCTTGCATAGATTGACAATTTTGGTCAATTCCTTGTTTAATTAAACCTTTTACCTCGTCAATCAACCCGCTGTTAAACATAACGTCAACTCGGCAGTCAATACGCTTATAAAGAAAGTCGCGCGGATAATCTACCGCCACCGCGAGATAGTCGAAGCGCGGTTTCAATTCGTCGTTTTGCTCGGATTTTTTCCTCCCGCTCGCCTCGAATATCTCAAGCGCGCGGATTACCCTTTTCGTATCGTTCGGGTGAAGCCTTTCCGCCGTTTCGGGGTCAACTTCTTTAAGTCTTGAAAAAACGTAGTCTTTCCCCCTCTCGGCGAGCAACGCCTCGTATTTTGCCCTTATCGCCGGGTCTGCTTTCGCGTTACCGTAACCCAAGCTGTAAATAAGAGAATTTACGTAAAAGCCCGTGCCGCCGCAAATAATCGGCGTTTTGCCCTCGGAAAGCAGTCTTTCGAGTATCGGAAGCGCCCTTTCTTCGTAATCGGATACCGAAAAATTATCCTTTGCGCTTACGACGTCTATCATATGATGTCTTACGCCCTGCATTTCCGCATAGGTCGGTTTAGCCGTTCCGACGTTCAGCCCCCTGTAAACGAGCTGGGAATCGGCGGAAATCACCTCTCCGTCAAGAATATGGGCGCAGTCAACCGCAAGAGCTGTTTTGCCAGTAGCCGTTGCTCCGCATATCACTAGAACCTTTGCGCCCACGGTTAAACTATCCTCTTGAACATTTTTTCTATCTGAGTTTTGGTAAGTTTAACGCATACGGGACGCCCGTGCGGACATTTTAAGCCCATATTTCCGTGAAGTTTCGCAAAAAGTGCGTCCCTTTCGGCTTCCGTAAGCTCCATTCCGCCCTTTACCGCGTGCTTGCAGGCGGCAGTGGCGATTTTGTCTTTGAGCATTTCCTCTACTTTAATCGTCTTTAACGAATTTACACCGTTAAGTAAATCGCCGAAGAAATTCTGAAGATTTATGTCCTTCAAATCGGACGGAACTTCGTTTACTCTGTATGAATTTATGCCGAACGGCTCGATATCGAAGCCCATTTCGCGAATAAGCTGTAAATTACTTTCCAAAAATTCGTTTTCGTTCGAATTGACGTCGAAAATATACGGAACGAGCATTCCTTGCCTTGAAATTGTATTCCTTTGACCGACCTTTTCCCTGAACGCGTCGTAAAGCAATCTTTCGTGCGCGGCGTGCTGGTCGATTAAATAAACCTCATCCTTAATTTCGTAAATCAGATAAGTATTGAAAAGGTTGCCCTTGTATTTGCAGCTTACGTAATCGATATTCTGCTGTTTGATTTCCTTTAAAAGCTTCTCCGCCTCGTACTGCTCCCTCGTTTTGCCGCCCGTAACGCCGTTGCACGCGGTCATAACGTGCTTTTGGTCGGATTCGGAATCGACGTAGAACTTATAAAAATCCTCGTCGGTGATATTAATTCGTTTGATTTCATTGCCGTTTTCGGCAACTTCGGGGAACGGAACTTCCGTTTTAGCGGGCGCAGCCCCTTTTTCGGGCTTCTTTACGAAGCTCGGCATCTGTATATCGTCGAAATTTTTATCGTAGGTTTTGGTCTGCTTAAATTCCGCGGCGTAAACTGATTTTTGCGGTCTGTCCTCGTACGACGATTTGATTTCGGGCAGAATTTTGCTATCCACGACGAAATCCGCGGCTTTCGCCGTACCGTCGAGCACGGATGAAATTATTTTATAGACCGAACCGTAAATCAGTTGGTTATCGACGAACCTTACGTCCGCCTTATTCGGGTGAACGTTCACGTCCACTGTGTCCATAGGCACTTCGATAAACAGAACGTAAAACGGGAACTGCTTTTTCATTAAATAGGGCGAATACGCGTTTAAAATCGCACTCGAAATAATCTGATTTACAACGCACCTGCCGTTAAGAAAGACGTTCTGATAGGTCTTATTAGGCTTAAAAAAGTTCTGATTTCCTATAAAACCGCTTATTTTTACGTCGTTTCTGTCCGCGGAAATTTTAAAGCACTTAGGCAGAACGTCCGCTCCGTAAACCGCCGCCACGGCGTCGTCGATACCGCTGCCGTAGGACTGTAACGCAAGCTTTCCGTTTACGAAATATCTGAAAGTTACCGTCGGATAGCCCAAAATAAAGCGGGTAATAAACGAAGTGATATCCGCTTCTTCCTTTTTATCCGTGCGCATAAATTTGGCGCGTACGGGCGTATTGAAGAACAGATTTTTTACCGTTATCTGCGTTCCCTTGTCGAACACCGCAGGCTCGACGTTACCTATATAATTGCCGTCGCCGACGACTCTGTGCGCTTCGCAGCCTTCGACTGCACTGATAAGCTCCACCTGAGCGACGGATGCAACCGTAGCGAGAGCTTCGCCGCGGAAGCCGAGCGTGGTTATTCTGTCTATATCGTCGATTTCGGCGATTTTACTCGTCGCGTGCGCGAAAAACGCCGCACGCATATCGTCTTCCTCAATTCCGCAACCGTTGTCGGTTACGCGGATTAAGTCCTTGCCGCCGCGTTCGATATGAATTTCGATTTCGGTAGCGCCTGCGTCGAGGCTGTTTTCAACGAGTTCCTTAACTACCGAATACGGGCGGTCGATTACCTCGCCCGCGGCTATTCGGTTGCATATTTCCGCCGATAGTATATTAATCTTAGCCATTTTTTACCTTTTCCGCCAAATCGCTTAATATCATAAACGCCTGCATAGGCGATACGTTGTTTAAATCCAAATCCTTTAAAATGCGCTCGACTTCGCTCTCTCGCACCTGTTCGGTTAATTCGTTATCGTCCTCTACGGGAACGGTAGTCGCAATATCGCCGTTTTCGATTGATTTTAAAATCACTTTCGCACGGTCGGTAACTTCTGCGGGAACGCCGGCAAGCGAAGCGACCTCGATACCGAAGCTCCTGTTGGCGCCGCCGCGCATAATTTTACGCAGGAAAACCACCTGACCGTTAAATTCTTTTACGGCAATCTTGTAGTTCTTGACCCCTCTCATATTGCTTTCAAGCTCCGTAAGCTCGTGATAATGGGTCGCAAACAGCGTTTTTGCGCCGATTTTCTCGGTAATATGCTCGATTACCGCCCACGCGATACTCAGTCCGTCGTAAGTGCTCGTACCCCTTCCGACCTCGTCGAGAATGAGCAGACTGTTTCCCGTTGCGTTGCGGATTATCGAAGCGACCTCTATCATCTCGACCATAAAAGTACTCTGGTCGAAAATCAGATTGTCGCTCGCGCCGACCCTCGTGAATATTCTGTCAACGAGCGGAATTTGTGCGGACTTAGCAGGAACGAAGCAACCGATATGCGCCATCAGCGTGATTATCGCCACCTGCCGCATGTAGGTACTTTTACCCGCCATATTCGGTCCTGTTATAATCATAGTGCGGTTTTCGCCCTCGTCCAAAAGCGCGTCGTTCGGAATAAACTTTTCCTTCGCAATGACTTCCACTACGGGGTGTCTGCCGTCCTTAATTTCAAGCGGACGGTCAGCGGAAACGATTTGCGGGCGGGCGTACTTCTGCGTTTTCGCAACTTCGGAGAATGATACGAGAACGTCGAGCTTGGCTATCGCCGAAGCAATCGATTTGAATTTATTTATGCAAGCCGCAAGCTTTGCCTTGATATCTTCGTAAATCGATGCCTCGAGCTTTAAAGCCATATCCTCGCTGTTTAAAATCTTATCTTCAAGCTCTTTTAGCTCGTCCGTGATATAGCGTTCGGAATTGACGAGCGTCTGCCTGCGGTGATAATTTGTCGGGACTTTGTCTTTAAAAGACTTTGAAACCTCGATATAATACCCGAAAACTCTGTTAAAGTTCACTTTAAGCGTTCTTATGCCCGTCGCGTCGCGCTCGCGAAGTTCCATATCGTTCAGAATTTTCTTGGCGTTTTCCTTGATACCGCGCAGTTCGTCGAGCCTTGCGTTAAACCCCATTTTTACGTAGCCGCCGTCTTTTAAATCTCTCGGCTTCGTTTCGGGGTCGATTGCATCGTTGAGTAAATTCGCGATATCGCTTAAATCGTAAAGTCTGTCGGTGATATCGTTAATAATTTGCGAGCTAAATCCCGCAAGTCTGAATTTGATATTCGGAACTACGAGAATGGACTGCGCGAGCGCAAGGCAGTCCGTAGGCATAATGTTGCCGTTCGAAATTTTCCCCGCGAGCCTTTCGATATCCTTAACCTGCGATAAAAGCTCCGCAAGTCCTACCCTTACCACGGTCGAATCGTAAAGCTCCTGCACGCCGTCAAGCCTGTAATTGATTTTATCCACGCTCTGCAAGGGCGAAAGGATAGTTTCGTACATAAGTCTTGCGCCCATCGCCGTCTTGGTCTTATCCAAGAGCCAAAGAAGCGAGCCGTATTTTTTGCCCTCGCCGAGACTCCTTACGAGTTCGAGATTTTTTATAGCGACGGCGTCGAGACGCATATTTTCGTAGGGCGCGACGTAGTTCACGGTGTCAATATTTTTCAGCGCGTGTTTCTGCGTTTCTTTAAGATATTCGATTAACGAACCGCACGCGGACAGCGCGTTCGGCTTTCCGTTTACCGAAAATGACGACAAGGTTTTTGCGTTGAACTGCGCCAGAAGGCAGTTTTCCGCGCTTACGGGATTGAAAGTCCAGGCAAGATAGCTTGAAAACCTCGGCAAAATCCCCCGCTCCACTTCGGGAATATTTTTCGACGCGAAAAGCATTTCGTCGTTACAGATAACCTCGCGCACGTTTATTTTAAGCATCTGATTTACGGCTGAATACACGGCTTCTTCCCCGAAATATTCGGTTACGGAAAAGCCGCCCGTCGTTATATCCGCCCACGCGAGCGCGACCGTTTCCCCGTTTTTGTAAGCTGAACAGATAAAATTGTTCTTCTTTTCGTCGAGCAAATCTTCGTCGGTCAGCGTGCCCGCGGTTACGACCCTTATTACGTCGCGGTCCACCATTCCTTTGGCTTGCGACGGGTCTTCGAGCTGTTCGCAGATTGCAACTTTTTCGCCGAGCTCGACGAGCTTTCCTATATAGGCGTCCACAGCGTGGAAAGGCACTCCGCACATAGGCGCGCGCTCCTTCAAGCCGCAATCCCTGCCAGTAAGCGTAAGCCCGAGCATCGACGACACTTTAACCGCGTCGTCGAAAAACATTTCGTAGAAATCGCCGAGGCGATAAAAAATTACGCAGTCGGAATATTTTTCCTTGACGGAAACGTAATGTTTCATCATAGGTGAAAGTTCGTTTTTCATTTATACAAGTTCTCCGTAAAGCGAAACGCCGTTTGCTTTATTTATCTTCACGCGTACGAAATTTCCGAAAAGCTCTTCCGTGCCCTTGAAATACGCCATAAATCCGCGCTCGTCGCGCCCCAAATACATTTCCTTCTTCTCGTCGTAGCCTTCGCAGAGAATTTCGACGGTCTTGCCGACGTATCCGCCCGACTGCTCGCGCGTCAACGAATTTACCGTATCCACGAGCTTCATTATTCGCCGTTTGGAAACTTCTTCGGGTATCTGATTTTCCATAACCGCGGCGCGCGTGCCCTCGCGCTTGGAATAGACGAAGGTGAAAGCCGACGAATAACCGACTTCCTTTACGAGGTTTACCGTAGCTTCGAAATCTTCCTCCGTTTCACCGGGGAAGCCGACGATTAAGTCCGTCGTAACGGCGCAGTCGGGAACGAGGTTTTTAAGAATTTCTATTTTGCGTTTATAGTCCTCCACCGTATAACGCCTGTTCATTGCCTTTAATACGGCGTTCGAACCGCTCTGCACGGGAAGATGGACGACGCGGCAGATTTTGGGATAGCGCGACATAACTTCCGCAATATCTTCCGAAAAGTCTTTGGGATGGCTCGTCATAAACCGCAATCTGAACTTCCCGTCGATTTTCGCGACTTCTTCCAAAAGCTCGGAAAAAGAAATATCTTCACCGTGATTGCCGTATGAATTGACGTTCTGGCCGAGAAGGGTGATTTCCCTGTATCCTTCCTTGACGAGATTTTTTACTTCGTTTATTATGTCGGAAGATTTTCTGCTCCTCTCTCTGCCGCGAACGTAAGGCACGATGCAGTACGAACAGAAATTATCGCAGCCGTAGGCAATATTTACCCAAGCATTGGGGAAGCTAGTCCTTAATGGCTTGTCCTCCTCGCAGATTGCCCCCTCGCTCTCCAAAATTTCGATAACGGACTTTTTCGTTGCCGCTTTTTTCAAAATCATATCCTTGAAGTTATGTAAATTGTGCGTTCCGAAAATAATATCGACGTAAGGGAACTTTTCGTGCAGAAGCTCCGCTTTGCCTATCTGCTGAGTTAAGCACCCGCCGACGGCGATAATCATATCTTTTTTGCTCTTTTTAAGCTTTTTCAGCATACCGATATTGCCGAAAGCGTGGTTTTCCGCGTTTTCTCTTATACAGCAGGTATTAAAGACGACGATATCCGCGTCGTTAATATCGTCGCAGTTCTTATAACCAAGCTCGGACAGTATGCCCGCGATTTTTTCCGATTCGTGCACGTTCATCTGACATCCGTACGTGACGATGTGATAAAACTTTTCCATAATAATATAATTATAACTTTTTATTTGATTTTTTTCAATAAATTTGCAACAATTTATTTATTTTATAAATACTATTTTTAATGGCAAAAAGTTTAAAGATTATATTGATTATTGCGGCCGTACCTCTCGTTTTGGCGCTCGCCGCGATTATAACTTACTATTCGGTAACCGCGGGAGCACGGCTAGACCACTCTAAGCTTATAAATTACGGTCAAAGCATCGTAATTTACGACGACGAGGGCAACGAAATCGACAGCGCGTCCATTAGCGGCAAAAGAAAAAGCGTGCTTTTATCCGACTTGAAGCCCGCCACGGTAAACGCGTTTATCGCTTCCGAGGACAGGAATTTCTATTCACATAACGGTCTGAACTATAAAAGAATGATAAAAGCGCTTTACACTAATATCGTTTCCCGTTCTTTTAAAGAAGGCGCTTCAACCATCAGCCAACAGCTTATTAAAAACACTCACCTTTCGAACGATAAAACGCTGACGAGAAAGTTAAAGGAAATCCGCTTAACCAGACAGCTTGAAAAGAAGTACGACAAAGACAGCATACTCGAAATGTACCTGAACACTATCTATTTCGGTCACAACTGCTACGGATTACAGAGCGCTGCGGACTTTTATTTCGGTAAATCCGCCGAAAATCTTTCGCTTGCCGACAGCGCGACGCTCGTCGGGCTTTTGATTTCGCCGAATAACTACTCCCCTTTCAAGTATCCCGAAAAATGCGTAACGCGAAGAAATATAGTCCTTAAAAATATGCTCGACTGCAATTATATTTCGCGCGAAGAATACGAAAACGCAAAAAAAGCGCCCCTCGAAATACGCGAAAACGAGAGCGGCGCGAGATACGCGGATTATTATTACGAGGTTTTCGAAGAACTTGCCGAAATTTACGGCGACTACCCTTTTAACCCCGATTGCAGCAGAATTTACACGAATTTGAACAGAAAAATGCAAAATTATATAGAAAATCTACAGTTTGACTGCGATAATTCGATAGTTATAAACGATAATCACGGAAAAATTATCGCATATAAAACGACGATAGGCGGCGCGAAAAGACAGCCCGGCTCGACAATAAAACCGCTTTTGGTTTATGCGCCCGCAATCGAAGAAAAGTTAATTCACCCGTTTACGAAAATTGCGGACGAAAAAATAGATTATAACGGATATTCGCCCAAAAATTACGACGGAAAATTCCACGGCAGAGTTACCGTTGCGGAAAGTCTTTATAAAAGTCTGAATATTCCCGCAGTGAAAACATTAAACTCCCTCACTCTGCCCGTCGCAGAGCGGTACGCTACCGCAATGAATATACGGCTCGAAGAAGACGAAAAGAATTTATCTCTCGCGCTCGGCGGTATGAAAAACGGCTTAAATTTAAAAGAAATCTGCGAAAAATACTCGATTTTCGCATCTGGCGGCGTATTCAGTCCTACCAAATTCATAAAAGAAATCAGGGACTCGAACGGCAAAACCGTTTATAAAGCCGAAAATACGAAAAATAAAGTGTTCGGCGAAGGAACTTGCTCGCTTATAAATGAAATGCTTATAGAAACAGCGAAGAGCGGAACGGCGAAAAAGCTTAAGAATTTGCCATTCACCGTCGCCGCAAAGACGGGAACTTGCGGAAACGAAGACGGAAACACCGACGCATACGCCATTGCCTACACTGCGGAAAACTGCGTCGGAGTGTGGCTCGGCGATAAAAACAACGAAAGAAAGCAAATAACGGGCGGCAATCAATGCTGCGAGGCGCTTAAAGGCGTCCTTACTACCCTTTATAAAGACGAGAACCCCGCAAAGCCAGAAACGGACAAAGGAACACAGACTTTATATTTGGACAGAGGAGAATACGAAAAGAACGATAAAATTTTGCTTTGCGACGATATCTCGCCGATGGCGGCAAAGCTGAAAGTAAAATGTCTTACCGAAAATCAGCCGCGCGACAAGAGCGACAAATTCAGCAACCCCACCATTGCAACACCGTCAATAATTGTCAATAATAACTCAGTAGATATATCATTATGTCAGACAGAGTACTATTCATATCTCATAAAACGCACAATAAATGGCAAATCTGACGTAATTTACGACGGAAAATGGTGCGAGCATATTTTTGACAATCCGAGCGAGGGCGCGTACGAGTATAGCGTAATCCCCTACTACTCAGACGGAAAAACGACCTATTTAGGAAAAGAATACGCTTTGCCTCGCGTGATAATTTCTTCAAAAAATCAAAAAATTCCCGATATAGTTTATAAGGACTGGTTCAACGAATAAACGCTACGGCGCGGACGAAAGTCCGCGCCGCTATTATTTTAATAGATTTTACAATTTAATTACTTCGAGAGATTTGAAAGCTTCGTCGATAAGCGCTTCCACGTCAAGCTTCCGTTCCTCTTCCTCAACCTTTTCAATCTTAGGCTTCGTGACGGGGTGCTTGGGAAGAAATACCGTACAGCAGTCCTCGTAAGGAAGTATCGAAATTTCGAAAGCGCCCATTTCCCTGCTTCGCTCGATTATTTCGTTCTTATCGAAGCCGCACAGCGGGCGCAAAACGGGCAATTCCTCAATTACAGAGTTCGAAGAAGTCATTCCCTCAATCGTCTGGCTCGCAACCTGCCCCAAGCTTTCACCCGTTATTACGCATTGCGCGCCGATTTTCTTTGCCAAACGCTCGGCAATTCGCATCATAAAACGCCTTAAAAGCGTTACCATATACTCGCCGTCGCATTTTTTGTGTATTTCTTCCTGTATATGCGTGACGGAAATAATATTAAGATTTATGCCGCACGCGTATTCGGAAAGAACTTTCGTCAAATTTACGACCTTTTCCTTTGCTTGCATATTCGTGTACGGATAGCTGTGGAAATGAATACAGTCGAGGCTCATTCCGCGCTTCGCCATCATATGACCGGCTACGGGGCTGTCAATTCCGCCGGAAATCAAAAGAAGCCCTTTGCCCGCAGTGCCGACGGGCATACCGCCCGCGCCCTTTACGAATTCACCGAAAACGAGGGTCGTTCCGTTCTCGCGCACGTCGATATAGACTGTAAACGACGGATTATGCACGTCAACTTCAAGCTCTTTAAACTCGCTTAAGAGCCTTCCGCCGATTTCCGCGTTAATCTGCATGGAATTTGAGGGGAATTTTTTATCCGCCCTGTGCGTTTCCACTTTAAACGAGCCGCTTTTGCGCGATACGGCTTTTGCAGCGGTAAAAATGGACTGCATATCGGAATCTACCCTCATTGCGACTGAAATCGTATGCGTTCCGAATACTTTTTTAAGCTTTGAAACGATTTTATCGCAGTCCGCTTCGTCGAAATTTTCGACCAGATACCTTCCGCTCTGCCGTCTTATTTCGTGTTTAACGCCTTTAAGCGACTTTTCCATATTCGCGGCGAACGCGCGCTCGAAAAATCCGCGGTTATTTCCTTTAAGATATATTTCACAATATCTGATTATAATTACTTTTTCCATATCAAGACATTATCTCTTTTCTGTTCCGCACGACCGCGTTAAGTATTTCCGCCGCGGTTTCGGCTTCTTTCAAGCTGTTTTCGGGTGAAAAACTCAGCCTTAACACGCCGTCTGCAAGCTCCTCGTCAATTCCGCACGCGAGAATTACGCGGGAAAACCGTTTTTTTTCGTTGGACGAACACGCCGAACCCGTACCGATAATCAATCCTTTATCGTTTGCCTCGTGCAGAATCGTTTCTCCGCGCACGCCACGCACGCCGACCGTAAGAATATACGGCGAACCGTTTTCGGGTGAAATTACCGTGAACAGCTCTTTATCGAGCATTTTGCGAAGTTTTGCGTTGATTTCGCTTACCTTCGAGTAGTTTTCATTTAAATTTTTATATCGCTTTTCCGCGGCGAGCGCAAGCATACTTATGCCGAAAACGTTTTCCGTTCCGCTGCGCATTCCGCTTTCCTGCCCGCCGCCGAAAACGAAGGGCTTTAAGGAAACGCTCTTGCGCTTTATTAGCGCGCCGCAACCCTTTATTCCGCCTATTTTATGGGCGGAAAGCGAATATAAATCGATATATTTCCCTAATCTGAACGGAATTTTACCGAAAGCCTGCACACCGTCGGAATGAAACAGCGCGCGCGGGCACTTCTCTTTTACCGCCTCTGCCAAGGCGTTTATATCGTTTACCGCACCCGTTTCGTTATTGACGTGAATTACGGAAACGAGCGAGGTTTTCTCGTCAATCAAGCTTAAAAGATGCTCCCCGTTTACGCTGCCGTCCGAATTTAATTTAGCAAACCTTACTTCCGTTCCGCGTTGTTTCAGTTCGTTCACCGCCGAAAATACGGCTGAATGTTCGCCCGAAGTCGTGACGACGTTGCCGCGCTTTGCGCCGCAGAATACGGCGTGATTGTCGGCTTCCGTGCCGCAAGAAGTAAAAATCAAGCCGAAATTCTCACTATCCGCGACCGTATTTAATAAATCCGAACGCATACGCTCGATTTCGCGGTGCAAATTATAACCTTCCGCATAGAGCGCGGAAGGATTATAATAGCTTTCATATAGGTATTTTTCGGCAATCTTCAAGCATTCCGCATCGGGTGCCGTCGTCGCCGCGTTATCAAAATAAATCATTAAATTTCGATTATGCCTTTATAGGATTCCTTAACGGTTCCGTCGAGTTCGATATCGCCGTTTTCGTCGTAACGGATAAACAAGTCGCCGCCTTTAAGCTTTACCGTTAAGATTTGTCCGCGGTTACAAAGTCCCATAACCGCGGGCGCAACTGCCGAAGCCGCCGCCGCTGTTCCGCACGACCAGATTTCGCCGTTTACCTTTTCCCATACGCGGGCTTTTACAGTAATATTGTTTACGACCCTTACGCATTCGAGATAGGTATTATCGGGAATTCCGGAATAAATCATTGCCTGTCCCAGAGCTTCCATATCGATATCGTCAACCTTGTCGCAGAAGATTACGCAGTGCGGCGCGCCGATACTTATAAAAGTCGCTTCGAATTCCTTTCCGTCGAGAACGATTTTCTTATTAACTTCGCCTATTTCGGGCTTGCCCAGATTTACGGAAACGGAGCTTGCAACGCCGTTAAAGCTGTTTAAAAGCAGAGTTTTTACTTCTCCGCAGACCTCTACCGTAATTTTATCGGAATTGACGATTCTGTTATCGTACAGATATTTCGCAACGCCCCTCAACGGATTTGCCGCCATTCCCGCTTCGCTTCCGTCGCGGTTGAACACGCGCATTTTCGCGTCGGCAATTTCGGATTTTTCTATCATAACGATACCGTCCGCGCCGATTGCGTAATGTCTGTCGCAGAAGTTAATCGCGAGCGACTCGGGGCAGGTTATGCGGTCGTCCATGTTGTTGAAGAATATATAATCGTTGCCGCAGCTCTGAATTTTGCAGAAATCAAGCTTAAGCTTTTCCTTTCTGAGAGCGTTGATATCGACTAGCTCGGTATTGAATTGATTGTATCTGCCCGCAATAACGTCGGCAAGAGCGTTCGTCGTGTCGAGCGAAGTCAGAACGGTTATGCCGAGCAATATCGCGTGATGATGTAACGACATATAATTCGTAATCGATTCGATATCGGTTTTGCCGGTATATACGACGTAGTCTATCTTGCCCTCGTCCATCAGCTTGAATATTTCGTCGTTTGTAGAAAGCCTTGCAACGTCCGTACATTCAAGACCGAGGCTTCTTATGACGTTCGCCGTGCCCTTAGTCGCGTACAGCGTAAGCCCGAGGTCGGCAAACTTCTTTACGATATTAACGATTTCGTACTTATCCTGGTCGTTAATCGTGAAATATATGCCCGAAGGATTCTGCTTCGTGGGATGCTTCATATTGAAGCCCGCGGAAACCAAGCCCTTAAAGAGCGCTTCCTCTATCGTCTTGCCGATGCCGAGAACTTCACCCGTGGACTTCATTTCGGGTCCGAGCTGGGAGTTTACGTCGTTAAGCTTCTCGAACGAGAACACGGGAACTTTTACCGCGACGTACGGCGAGTTGGGATAAAGTCCCGTACCGTAGCCGAGTTTGGAAAGCTTAGCGCCTACCAAAATCTTAGTCGCGAGGTCAACCATAGGCACGCCCGTGACCTTCGAAATATAAGGAATGGTTCTCGACGCTCTAGGATTGACTTCGATTACGTAAAGCTCGTTTCTGTAAATTAAATACTGAATGTTTATAAGTCCCTTGGTCTTTAAGGACAGCGCGAGGTTCGTGGAAACGTCCACTACCTGTTTGAGCATCGCGTCGCTGAGATTGTAAGGGGGATAAACGGCTATCGAGTCGCCGCTGTGAACGCCCGCGCGCTCAATATGCTGCATTATGCCGGGAATAAGAACGTCAACACCGTCGGAAATTGCATCAACCTCAAGCTCCGTACCCATAAGGTATTTATCGCAAAGCACGGGGTTTTCGATTTTCTGAGCCAGAATTACGTCCATATACCTTTCGATATCGTTCTGCGTAAAGGCAATCGTCATATTCTGACCGCCTATTACGTAGGAAGGACGGAGCAATACGGGATAACCGAGGGTTTCGGCGGCACGTACCGCTTCTTCCTTGGTCATAACCGTAAGTCCCTTCGGGCGAGCGATGCCGAACTGCTCCAAAAGCGCGTCGAAACGCTCTCTGTCTTCGGCAAGGTCAACACTGTCCGCGGGTGTGCCGAGGATTTTAATACCCTTTTTATCGAGGTAGCTGCAAAGCTTTATCGCCGTCTGACCGCCGAAAGTTATAACTACGCCGTAAGGCTTTTCGACGTCGATTACGTTCTGAACGTCTTCGGGGGTAAGGCTCTCGAAATACAGCCTGTCCGCCGTGTCGAAGTCGGTAGAAACGGTTTCGGGGTTATTGTTGATTATGATAACCTCGTAGCCGAGCCTCTTTAACGCCCATACGCAGTGAACGGACGAATAATCGAATTCGATACCCTGACCTATTCTTATAGGACCGGAACCGATAACTATTATTCTCTTTTTCTTGTTCTTTCTGCTCTCCACGACGTAAGGCGCGGCTTCGTCGTGCTCTTTTTCGTCGTAGGTCGAATAGAAATAAGGCGTCTGCGCGGCAAATTCCGCACCGCAGGTATCAACCATCTTGAACGCCGCGGGAAGATGCGCGGGAAGCTTATTGCCCGAAAGTCTTTCGAGCTCCTTGTCGGGATAGCCGAGCTTTTTGCCGCGAACGTACTGGGCTTTGGAAATTGCCGTTCCCGCTATTTCCTTTTCGAAATCGGAGAGATTTCTCATTTTATAGAGGAACCACTCGTCGATTTTGGTTATGTCGTAAATCTTATCTATGGAAATTCCGCGCTTAATCGCCTCGTAAACCACGAAAAGTCTTTCGTCGGTCAAATCGTGAAGCTTGCTTTCGATTTCCTCGTCGCTAAGTTGCGCAAGCTTGGGCAGATTGAGCGAGCTTAACGAAATTTCCGCACCGCGTACGGCTTTCATTATAGCCTGCTCGAAGCTCGTACCGATTGCCATAACTTCGCCCGTTGCTTTCATTCGCGTGCCCAAAGTGCGCTTTGCGTAAAGGAATTTATCAAACGGCCACTTGGGAAGCTTGATTACGACGTAGTCGATTGTCGGTTCGAAGCACGCGTAGGTCTTGCCAGTAACGTCGTTTTTGATTTCGTCGAGCGTATAGCCGAGCGCAATTTTCGTCGCTACCTTTGCTATGGGATAGCCCGTTTCCT